>CAYFYU010000019.1:44443-48921 GCA_964347455.1 uncultured Spirochaetota bacterium
GCATGTACAATTCTCTTTGGAAAAAGCTTGATATGCATGACCTGGTAGTACTGGGCAAGAGGAAACATCTCGTCCCACTTTTTCCCGTAATCGTGAAGGAGCTTTTCCTCTGCCTTTTTGAAGTGAACCGGCTGCCACGTGCGAATTACCGTATTCATCGGGTGATCGGCACTTCCGCAATCCACTCCTATCCATTTGAACTGCATGTCTACGCACCACTTGTCAAAATCAGGATTAGGTCCGGGATGACAGACCATATAGCGGACCTCATCCGCCTCTTCGTGGGTATAGTCGTAGCGGTGATATCCGGTGTTGATTATAAGTATGTCGTTTTTTCGAATTTCTGCCTTGCTCTTAAGCAACTCGGGACTGTAGAGGCTATAATCTGAAACCTCGTCGGAAATATCCACTACAACTCCTTCACCGACCCATTCCTCAATTGGAACCTCTCCTATTCCCCTGCCGTTTCCGTAGAAGTGTATTTCACCATCCATATGTGTGCTTACATGATTGCTTGTTTTAATAATCTGCCCGTTTGCCCCCATACCACCTCCGAAACAGCCGGCTATCCTTTTGAAATACTGAATCTGAAGCGGCATATAGCTGGGCCAGGGAGGTGTATGAACACTCAACGGCATGGTGAGATCATAGAGCTTAACCTTTTTCATAAGTTCCAAAAAATCGCTATTTTTCATTGGATACTCCTTAAATGTTTTTTTCGGTGATCGTTCGGCGGATTGCAGATGTTATTATCCATATACATGTATTTGTTGTTGTCCTTTTAAAACAAACTGTCGAATTTCCTCAGAGCTTCCTCGAAACACGATTTCGGTGCTCGCAGTATTCCTGCACCTATCTGACCGATGCCCGGATGCTTATGAGCGATTCCCGTATTTATTAGGGGAAGGAGGTTGATTTTATTCACCAGTCTCAGATCGACACCAACCGGAGTTCCCCTGAAGTCGAGGGCAGGTATAAGATAGGTGTTGTGCTCTCCAACGGTTATTTCATACATCTCCCTCGTGTATCGAATTGCATCATCTGCTGAGCCTCCGACGAACTTTACAATGGCTGTTGCACATGCCATGGCGAAACCGCCAATACCTGCTATTTCTGAAACAGTGCTATCGCCCAGATCACCGCATGAATCTTTTTCACTATAACCCGGAAAATAGAGGCCCCTGGGAGTTCCTGCAGGGGCTGTAAACCATCTCTTACCCAATCCCGCCACTCTAATACCGAGTTCAGTGCCGTTTCGTGCCATGGCTGACACAATGGAACTGTTTTTTAAACCAACAATGGGATCAGTACTTGCCTTGCAGGCTGCCATCGAGAGGTTGAGAAAACTGTGATCATTAGCCGACATAAACTCAATGACTTCACGAATGGTTTTCTTGTCAATACTAGTTGCCAGTAGATGGGGGACCAGCTGTCGAATAAACAACGAGGTAGCGGCAACATTCCGGTTGTGGCATTCATCGCCCATTGTGAGCGCCCGTGCAGTCAGCTCCTTTATATCAATACCTCCGGATTTTCTCACACCCTCCCCAAGAGCCGGAGCGAGCGTTTTTTCCATCCATTTGAGCCTGGTAATAACTTCATCTGAATATGCTCCAAAACGGAGGACCTTTCCCAAACCTTCATTCAACGTGCAGAAGGCAACGTTGCCGTTGGTTTTATTTTTTACCACGTATACCCACATGGAGGATGAAACGACACCTGCCATGGGACCCACCGTTTGGTGATGGTGGCAGGGATCAAACGCAATTTCACCTGAGGCGGCAAGGTGCTCTGCTTCACCCAGATCATGCGCCACCCCTTCATAGAGGAGTGCACCCATCACAGCTCCACGCATCGGTCCTGCCATTCTGTCCCAGGAGATCGGCGGGCCAGCGTGGAGAATGAGGTTACTCTTCATCTCTGGAATGACCTCGGAGGCCGGGAGAACATCAATTAAAACTGGCTGTGCATTAATGAGAATTTGCACAGCCTTGCGGTTAGCGTCATCGATCAACTCTTTAATCCCAGATCGATTCAGCTTGTCCAGGATTGCAATTATTTCGGGATTCCCACCTGCTGGAGGTCTCCAAATTACATGCTGTGCTGACACCCCCTGCGCCTTAAGTGAATCTGCGAAGGATTCTAGACCCATATTGATAACCTGCATTTCAGAGTTCAGCAATTCATCAATCTTGGCCATTTTGTTCTCCGCAACTAAAAAATTATCAATAAGTGACCGATCTTCTCTACTTTAATAGCAAAGCTGCATAGCGAGACGCCTGTGCATTTGAAGGAAGTATGGTGACATCTGCCTTTTCAAGAGCCGATTTTTGTGCATTGTAACCCTGGGGATCCCCATCGGTACCTGTAATAGAGGCAACGAAGCTCAACCTGTGGCCGGCCTTCAGGGCGATCTTTTGGGCCTTTTCGACAGCGGGGACGAGTGCATCGGATGGATCTGAATGAGAGCCGAAACCGAGAACAACGTCCAAGAGTATAACGCCACACTCCTGATCACTGGCCTCTTGAATCAGTCGCTCACAGCGTAGTGTGTAATCGATCATCGGATGGGGCCGCCCTCGAGTAAACTCATCGTCACCCAGATCAACAACAGTATGTTGAAAACTTTTCCATCTATCCTTCAAAGCGAGTTTCTCATTTAACGGTGTGTTTGAATAGATACTGCCGAGCTCTCTGTTCAGAATAATGATCGCCTCTTCAGCCAGTGTGCCTCCTGAGAACAGGCCGCGTACAAATTTTCCCTTACCAATCCCTTTTCTTTCCTCCTCTAGTCTTGCAGTAATGATTTTCTCATCCTGAGTGAAGGTCGTCGTTGAGAACTTTTTCCCCTCATAGATAGCAACGGCGAGGTCAACCGCCTCCTCGAGCCCAGCTGCAAAGGGTAGTTTTCTCTTCTCGGCTTCTGAAGGATTACCATACAGGAAGTTAACAATGTATTTTTTATTGAGTAGCTTAACGGTGTCAAGGACGATTTTCGTAACTTCTGGCGCAGGTGGTTTCGAAAGTAGTATGACGATTTCCGTTCCTGGATCTGTCTCAAGAGTTTGTATGCCCTGCAGCATGCTCTTACCCCTCACCTCTCTGGACAGATCCCTTCCTCCCACACCAATCGCATGAGAAATACCATAGCCTCGTTTATGGAGCAGGGTGCTTATTTCCTGAATTCCTGTACCCGATGCTCCAACAATTCCGATCGAACCCCTTCTAATACGATTTGCAAATCCCAACGCGATCCCGTTAATAATTGCCGTACCGCATTCAGGACCCATAACCAGCAGACCCAACTCTTCTGCCCTGTTTTTGAGCTCGATCTCCTCTTCAAGAGGGACATTGTCACTGAAAATCATGACATGACGTCCACTCTCGAGTACAGCCATTGCTTCCCGTCCTGCATACTGACCGGGAATAGAGATAACTGCTAGGTTGGTGGCTGGCATCATCCTGAGGGCAGCTGTGTAACTGAGAGGTTCAAATCTTTGGAGGGCGGTCTTCTCAGTGGCCCGACGCTTGAGGAACTCATCAGCTCTGTCAACGACCATTTTCAACGCGGTGTCGCTGCGGGCTTGGACAGCAATAATAAGGTCGCCTGGTTTTGCACCTTCACCATCCTTTGTGAGTATTCCAATTTGCCGTAACAGTTCCTTGTTGGCTTCACTACCCATTATTACTGCAGCCTCTTCGACTTTTTCAAGTTTTTTCAGATGATTGCTGAAGGACATCAACATTATGGAATCGAGATAGGTATTTTCCCTGACAATGTTTTTCACGATCACCCAAGTCCCTCCCGTTGTAATTGTGGGAATACATAACTTTAAATAGAGGACACAATTTTTCTTTTCAATTGGTATTTTACCCTCAGTCGTTGACCTATTGCAAGGAAAGGGTCTATATTTCTGGTAGAATAATTTTAATGTATAAGAGGAGCTGTCACATACTGGTGGATGAACTTGAGGGGAAGTTATGGCAGCCGGAAATAGAATTGCTTCCAAATCCACCGAAGGTACTATCGCTTTCTCGCAGACCATTTTCAAATTCAACCATACCGAAAGAGCATGTACCGCTGTGAAAATCCGGTTTGTAGATTATAGAGACGAGTCCATGTGAAAAGCTTGCATTTACCCCTTAAGGGCGCCTTGTCCCATGAGGGAAAAAACTCCCGATGGGTTCCGGCAGACAAGTGGCCGGTCACTCGTATAGAGACACAAAAGCGATATGGAACTCATTGCCAAAGTCGGGTCTGTCGGGGAGAAAGTTGAATAGGAAATATATGAGTTTATGTTTGATGTTCATGTGAGTAAAAAATAGTGTATAATGAGACAGCGGAAATAACTTCACCAGTAAAGAACCGGAGGTAGTTTTGCTTTCAGCAATTATTCTGGCTGCTGGTCAATCCACTAGAATGGGAGAACGGCTCAAGGCCCTTCTACCCATAGGTGATAGCAATTTTTTAGAGAGAA
>CAYFYU010000020.1:0-29754 GCA_964347455.1 uncultured Spirochaetota bacterium
TACTTATCGTTCTGGGTGCTGAACATGAGCAGATATTTAAAAATTCCACCCTTGATGTCTCAAAAGTTCTGATCAATGATGAATGGAAAAAGGGCCAGTTGAGCTCCCTGAGGCTTGGAATTAGAAATCTTTCACACCAGAGCGAGGGAGTCCTCTTCACTCTCGTTGATCACCCCTTCGTACAAATTTCAACCTATAGGACATTGATAGATATCTGGAAAAGGGATCAAAGAAAAATTATTGTACCGATGTACAAGGGAAGAAAGGGACACCCTCCGATTTTTCCTGCGTGGTTGTATAATGATTTACTACATAAGGAACTTTCAAGTGGAGCTCGGGACATTATCCAGAGCGAAAGGAATTCGGTAATTTTTGTTCCAGTACCCGATTCAGGTGTTGTAGAAGATATTGACACGCTTGATGATTACAGGAGGTTGATAGGAGAATTGATATGAGTGATATTTTCTTGCATGTTTATGAATTGATGCAACGGGGCACTAATTTTGCCCTTGCAATGATCGTGTATTCTGCGGATTCAGCTCCCCGTCATGTCGGTACGAGGATGATCGTTTTTCCCGATGGATCAATCGATGGTACGATTGGGGGTGGAGCGCTCGAGAAGCGGGTGATTGCCGATGCAGGCAAGCTGCTTTCTGAAGGTAAATCGAAGAAATTAACCTATGATCTCGGCAAGGGTGAGGAGGGCACGCCCCTAGGTATGCTGTGCGGTGGGCAGGTTGAAGTTTTTATTGAAACCTTTGGAAGTAGAATGAAGATGTTTATTTTTGGAGCGGGTCATATTGGAAGGATGTTGGCCCAACTATGCACTGCGCTGAAAATTTCACACTGGGTGATCGATAACAGAGCAGAGTATGCGCGACAGGAACTTTTTACAGGTGCAGTTGATGTTGTTCACTCGGAGTTTGCCGAAAGTTTTTCACGTCTTCCTATTGATGATAATAGTTATCTGGTAATTGTCACTTATGGACATCGCTATGATGGGGTATGTTTGGAAGCGGCATTGAAGACAAATGCGCGGTACATTGGAATGATTGGGAGTCGGAATAAAGTTAAAACCCTATTTAAATCACTTTCTGAAAAGGGTGTCAATGTCAAGGATCAGCGTATCTATTCTCCCATCGGGCTTCAACTGGGTGATAACAGCCCTGAAGATATAAGTATCAGTATTCTTTCTGAAATACTCAAGATCAAATCAGGTCGTACGGGGGAGCACGGCAGGCAATTTGATAGAGAGAAATGATTCGTGCCAGTGAGAGAAAATTTCCTCATCAGTTTTGGCGATTGTTTAGGGGAGGGATCCTACCGAAGGCATTCGCAGTTTGAAAGGGTAGTTAATTTTATAGCAAAAGATAGTTTTGTGTCACTCGTTACTCCGGATGTTGGGAGTGGACCTTTCCATGTTGTTTTCAGGCACTTGAATTCATTTAATAGTCAACGGGTTACTATTTCAAGGAGTATGCTGGTTATCGATGGTGTTCGGTTTAATTTGACAGGTAATAAAAAGTACGATTCGACCATATCCTATTCCGCAATCGATTATGACAGGTTCAAAAAAAATTGTTCCTCTTTAACCCAAACGTTGTTGAAACACGCTACTCCCAAGAGCTATACTTTTCTCCTTGAGGAAAGGCGCAAAGAACATTTTACGTCAGACTTTGAAAAAGCATTATTAGAAAGAGTTACAGCAGGGGTGGAGGAATTAATGAATGGGAGGTATGCGAAAGGAACTAACCTGATCAAGGGGACCGGATATGGCCTCACTCCAGGTGGTGACGACTTTATCGCTGGTTACCTTTCTGGGTTGACTGTGCTGGGGCACGTTATCGGGTTGGATATTTCTACTATGCAAAAAATTATCTGGGGGGAAAGTAGATCGGACAATATTTTTTCCAATCTGATGATCAAAAATGCAATACGTGGTTTTTACATGGAAAAGATCAAAAAGTTACTGCTCGCACTTCTCTATGGTAGAAGGGATGAAGTAAAAGCATGTGCCATAAGTGCGCTCTCTCTGGGTGATACATCAGGTGCGGATTATGTTACAGGTCTCCTGTTCGCAATGAAAGGGAAAAAAGTGTAAACAGAGGAGATTTTCATCTATGATGTGAACGAACCTTTTGTACGAGATCCTGAACACGCTTTTTATCTACCGGGTTATGGATTTTACCATCCTTCTTAAACCAGGTGCCGACCATGATAACATCGCAATATTTCATTAACTCTGTTACATTGTTATCAGTAACACCACTTCCGGCTGCAATAGGAAAGCCCGGTACAGCTTTCTGAATTTTTTGAAGATCGGCCATATCGATGGAAATACCCGTTTCACTTCCCGATACTATCAGGATATCCGCACCTCCTCTCAGTGCCATATCACGGGCCATGATACCGATATCGATGACACCAGGAGGAAAGCTGTGTTTTACCATGACGTCTGCCATGATCCTTACATCGCTTCCAAGCCTGGCCTTGAGTCGCGAAAGCTCATAGGAGCAACCTTCAATGATACCCTGATCGGTTATCATGGCATGGGTAAGCACATTTACCCGTATGAATTGTGCACCGGTAACCTCGGCTATTGAGATAGCTGAAACAGCATCATTTCTGAGTACATTAACTCCAAGAGCAACATCAACTTTTTTACGGATCTCATTGACACACCGGGTCATCGCTGCGAGGGTAATTGGTTCAACTGAACTCCTGGTAAAAGGAGCATCCCAGAAATTTTCAACAATAATGCCATCAACGACTCCTCTTTCCAATGATTCCGCATCCCGAAGGGCAAATTCCAGCACCTCGTTCATATCTCCCTTCCAAGCTGGCGAACCGGGAAGTGCTGGGAGGTGTATGACCCCAACCACGGCAGGATAATTCTTGAAAATATCCAGTTTTTTCTTGCCCATAGATTCTTCCTGGTGGAAACGTTATGTTCAGGAGTTAAGATAGCGCGCTTAGGAGCATGAACTAATCAGAAGTACCGTAGCTTCAGCTCCTTCTTGAATATTTTTTTACAGCATCGAAAATGAATTTTTTATACTTATTCAGGTCGAGTTTATATGATACTTCAACATTGGGGTCTTTTCCCGTAACGTTATAAATATCTGCAACTGTTCTTCCCCTTGTCAGTATGCCCGTAGTTTCTACATCGACACTGAGTGATTTCGTCTCAAGGATATCGGGGTCAATTGAGTATGCAACGGTAATAGGATCGTGCAGTGGAGCGCCTTCAAACCCGAAGTTGTCCCTGTTTTTTTCACAAAAAAAATTCAACAAGCCACCGATTATTTTTGAAATGTTTCCGCCCATGTTCTCTATTTTTTTGATATCCCGTGGTCTAAATAGAGCCTTGTTGGAAACATCAAGAGTAACCAGTGTAATGGGAATTCCGGAATCGAGCACAATTTTGGCGGCTTCAGGATCGACATAAATATTGAACTCTGCGCTAGGTGTTATGTTTGAATCACAGAGAGCGCCCCACATGATGACGATACGCTCGATTTTTTTTTTCACCTCAGGGTTTTTCATAAGAACAACTGCAATATTGGTAAGAGGACCTGTCGCAACGATGAGAGGATTTTGGGTTGTGTCCTGTATGGTCTGTACGATAAAATCTACCGCTTGAAGTTTTGAGGGCTCTATGCTCGGTTCCGGAAGGACAGCACCGTCAAGGCCTGAAGCCCCGTGGATATGCGGAGCAACGGTAAGCTCCCTGAACAGTGGTTTGTCGAATCCACGTGCCACAGGAATTTGTGTCTCACCTATCAGAGTGAGGGTTTTCAGTGCGTTGTTGAGGGTTTTATCACCAGTTTGGTTTCCAGCAACAGTGGTTATGCCTAGAATATTTATCCTGCTTGATGCGCATGCCAGTATTATGGCCAGCATATCATCGTGACCGGGATCACAATCGAGTATGATATCTTTCATTTTCCTCAGAATAGAACGGGTTTGCAGGAACTGTCAAGGAGTATCGATGCCAGGTTTATAAAGGTTGACGGTATTCGTTTATGTGCATGGCACATGGTGTGTAAAATAATAGTAATTTTCAAACCTTCATTATACATTATTACAATCAGAGAAATGCATCATGTACGAAATACTCCTGGTAAACGATGACGGTATAAACTCTCCCGGTTTAAGATCCCTCATACCTTTTATTGCTTCAGATCATAGTCTGACTGTAGTCGCGCCTTCTTCACAGAAATCATGGATTGGCAAGGCATCCTCGTATCACCGCTACCTTAAATACAGACGAATCGATATCGATTCTGTTCATGCCTTTGCACTGGACGGAACGACAGCAGATTGCGTCACCGCTGGCATCTATCACTTCTGCAGGAAGAAACCCGATTTTGTCATATCGGGCATCAATGCAGGGGCAAATATTGGGGATGCCTATATTCTATCCAGTGGAACAGTAGGAGGGGCATTTGAAGGTGCGATTGCTGGAATTCCCTCTATCGCCATCGGTGTGGAATTTTCCCATGTTACGAATAAAAAGATCGAATTCGGCGCGACCGATAAAGATATGGGGAGGTTTAAGTTTGCATCCCGTTTTACATCCCTTCTGGTCCGGAAGTTACTCACCATATCGATTCCACCATCGATAAAGGTGTTCAACCTCAACCTCAGGGAAGACGCAGATGAATACACTTCTGTTGAGATTACCCGTCCAGCTCGCTATAATTATGGTTCATTTATTGAGCGCAAAAAGGGTGGATTGTACCACCGGGGCGCTGAAAAAGATTTATCACGCGTAGAGAATGGTACTGACATGGCTGCAATCCGTGATGGTAAAATATCACTTTCATTTTTGGGACTTCTCTCGGTCGCGGCATATCCTCAGGAATTTGAAAACACAGTTTTAGCTGCTCTTGGGAAAAATGAATAAATGGCTCATCCTCGATTCTTTTCTGCGGTTCTCTTGCGTTCGAACAGATTCTCCTGTACTGTGACAAAGTCTGGGATCATATCCAGGATGGGTAAACTCCAGTACAAAGTACTGTGAATTAGATGGTAAGCACGAAGATACGGTTTTTTTATATTAGGGGGATAAATCATGAGTATGCTACTCAGAATAGATATGCCAACGAGCCCTAACGAATTACAAGAGGCAGGTCTCGATAAATCGAAAACTCATCGATCTGTTTTCTTGAGGATATATCTAGGAGTTGGGTAAAAATATCCTGTCAATTCCGAGAATTTACACGGCTCTAACTATTGCCTATAGACTACGTCCTTATGCGAAGGTACTTTTTGTAGCAAAGTATTCATTTACTGGTTTAAGAAGACGAAATGATATTCTGTACAGGAGGTGATTTTTATGAATATTGGAGTTATTGGTTCAGGTAATATCGGGGGGACGCTCGCGACACTATGGGTAAAGGCTGGACATAATATCATGCTCAGCTCCAGGCATCCAGAAAAGCTCAAGGGTCTTGCAGAAAGAATTGGGGAAGGTGTTTCTTACGGAAGTGTGGAGAATGCAGCTGTATTCGGAGAGGTCATTTTGCTCGCTATACCGATGTACGGCATAATTGAAACCTTTCCCAGAATTCGAGAATTCCTTAGCGGTAAGATTGTTATCGATGCTATGAACTTCTTTGAACATAGGGATGGCAAGATCGCAAAAGAGATCAGGCAATTCAAAGGAACACACTCCACTTTTACCGCATCGAAACTTCCCGGAACAAACCTGGTTAAGGCTTTCAATACGATTTATGTCAAGACATTGGAAACTCAGTCGCATAGGCAGGGAGGCACGTTATCTGTGCCGGTTGCTGCAGACGATGAAACTGCAAAAACCGTTGTGCAACAGCTTATACGAGATACTGGATTTGAACCGTGCGATGTGGGGACGCTTGATGAAACTATTGTCATGCAGCCAGGCGAACTGCTTTGGACCAAGGAGCTTACAGTATCTGAAATGAAAGAATTGCTAGCAACTTAATACCTTTACTCCCCTGTACTATCTTGATTTCTGGACTAAATATCATTTTCCAGGCAAATTGCATGAATATTCTTTGAAAATAAATCGCATTTTTATTGCAATAGAATGTAAAATGAGCTCATTCAAGTAGTAGTTAGAGGTGATTGGGAATGGCAATTACCATTACTCGTGTGAAACAGATCCTACGAAAGGAATGAGAGCTGAGGAGGATTTTTAAATGGACGTTAGCGAGTTGGAAGTGGTGGGAGATGAGAAAGAAAAGGCTTTGGTTGAATGCCGGAAGAGTTTCGATGTCTGGGGATTAACTCTTCCTGATGTTCCGGCCTGTCCTTTTCATTTTGGATTAAAAAATTTCTACAATGTCGGTGAGATAGAGTTTGATATAAATAACAATGTAGAAGAAGGATATTGCGGGAAATTCATTTTTATATTTAAAGGTCAAACCTGTCCCATGCACTATCATAAAATAAAACATGAAACCTTTTACCTTGTTAAGGGGAAAGTTGAAATGGAAGCGGCCGGAGAGACCCTAATAATGAAACAGGGTGATATAAAGGTCATGCCCCAAAATACGAAACACCGTTTTACCGGTTTGGAGAACAGTCTCATTCTTGAATGCTCCAAACCTGATATTATGAGCGATAGCATTTTCGATGATAGAAAAATTGCTGGTATAATTTCTCGATTTTCGTAAAAAAACGGATGTACCTCGATGAATGGAAAGGTGGCGGTCATTTCCTTTGGCTACCCTTATTATCCAGGAGAAATCATTGAGGAGTAAATTCACCAATCAAAGGAGTTTTTAAAAGACTTTTCACCTATTTTCTGGATACCGTTTATGGTAGAGATGAACGGATTCTTCAGCTGATAACGAATATGTCCCACGTTGCATTTACGATCAAGAGACTAAAGAAAACAAGAATAGGGCTTATCGCGTATACGGCGTTGGGTATGTACACCGGAACGCTTGATCATATAACACTTGAAAAAGTCTTTTGTCCCAAATTAGTACAACTCGACCAATTTCTTCTCATTAATGAAATAGAAAAGATAAAAAACGATGAAATTTCAGACCTCAATGAGTTTGTAACAGAGAGCGCTAAACTCATTGAAAATGTATCGGGCTTTGAAATTCATAATTGATGAGAACGCACTTAATGAAGTGACGGTGAAGTGTCAGTATGAGTTGTCACTGGTATACGAGTATACACCGTGTGTTGTTCTCTCACTTCTGGGAAATGAAATTCCAACTTCCTGCGAGGGAGATGTTTTAACCATACTCTCTCAGGTGATTCTACACTATTTGACCGATTCGGTTGTTACATATGTTGATATTCACGAAATTCTTGAGGAGAGGGTTTTAGTTTGTTACTGCAGGTTTTCGCCTTTTTCTCTATCTGAAAAAGTTGATTGCGTTATACTAAATGGGAATGGGAGGCCTTTAACGGCGTGTTGAACGCCTCTCCATTACGAAAGGGAAGAGTAACGCTGGCACGGGTTTCGAGGGATAAGGGGGGCTTCAAATTGCATGTAGCTGTTGGCGAATCAATAGGAAAGAGCGAATGGAGTAAGGTCGGTTGCCCTCCATTTCCGGGTACAGATATTGTAATGGATGGAAATACCAAGGATTTTGCAAAGCAGCTTATATCAAATCATTATGCCCTTGTATATGGGGATGTTACAACAAAACTTGAGAATTTTTATAATTTACTAAAAATACGGTACATATTCACGTAACTTTCTAAAGATCGGGTGGGCTTTAAGGAAGCAGAAACTCTGAAATGAGGTGTTGCCTCAAAAATATTTGACCGTAATTTGAAAAGTAGAAACTGACAAAACGAAAGGGAGGAAAATTATAAGAAAACATTATCTAAAATTTGCTTTGGTTGTAGCGGTTGTCCTTTTCATGGTTTCAATTACCCTTGCGGGCGGAACCAAGGAAGGAGAAGAGAAGGAGGAAGAGTTTACCATTTCGGGAGTTACGGCTGCATTTGCAAGAGTCATTTTGGCGGGGCGCCTCAATTCCGGACAGCCACGATCCGCTGCAGGTTTTGAGCTTGAAGTCATTGCAGCTACCATTATTGGTGTGCTCCTCATGGGGGTAATGGCAAACGGTTTAATTATTATGGATGTGGATTCATTCTGGCAACATGTGGTAAGAGGTGTCATACTTATTATTGCTGTTTACTTTGATCAAAAGCGAAAGGAGAAGGCTTGATTTATGAAATCCCGCGAAAGGATTTTAATGGCTCTCCGAAGAGAAAAACCCGATATGGTACCAGCTACCATTATGGACCCACAACCTCAGTTCAGTGAGAAATATCTGGACGGAAAGAATCAACTGGACACCATACTCTATTTCGATTTGGACCCGATCTGTTTCTTCTTGGATCTCTTTATGCAACCGACCTTTCTCGATGTACTTACCTACGGCATCGAAAGGGGAAAAACGAAGGTAGTTCGAGAGATATCCTCCGAATGGATAGAAACGGAAGAGATAGTGGAGGATCATGGGGACTGGTCTTTGATTCGGCAGAGGGTGGATACGCCGAGAGGTTACTTGGAACGGTATGCAAAGGCTGTTCGCGAAACGGTCTGGATAAAAACTGATTTTATCAAACAAGAAAAGGATATAGAGCATTTCTACTATGTACCGATGCCGAAGGCCAACACCGAAGCCATAACGAAAGAGGCAGGTGTGTACCAGAAAAATGGTATTGCGAGAGGATACGTTACAAATCCGTGGCAGGATATAATGACCGGTCTACGTGAAATCAATCACCTATTGATGGATTGCTACGATCGTCCAGAATGGGTAAGAGAATTGATCTCCTTACTTCTGAAGAGGAAACTTCATTGGATCGATACCCTTCCGTTGGGATGTATTGATCTTATTGAAATAGGTGGCGGACCGAGTGGCACTTCACTTGTATCACCGAAGATATATGAAAAGTTCCTCATGGATGCGGATAATCGTACTGTGCAGGCGCTCAAGCAAAAGGGTATTTTATCGGTAAATCATAACTGTGGAAAGATGATGGATGTGTTTGATCTCATGGTATCTGCCGGTGTTGACGCTATGGAAACACTAACACCCTCAACCCATGGAGGCGACTGTGATGATCTCGATTATATAAAAAAGACCTGGGGGTCTCAGGTCTGTCTTATGGGCGGATTTGATCAATCCCTGTTGGAATTCAGTACGCCCAGTAAGATTCGCGAAGAGGTAGAGAGACTGATCGAACATTACGGTCCGGGTGGAGGATTCATATTAGAGAATACCGACCATTTTTTTGATGCCCCTGTAGAGAATGTATTTGCCTATGCAAAGGCTGCCAGGGAATTCGGTGTTTACCTGTAGTCGTTTAAACATCCTGAAATCGTTCTATACTCGAGAAATAGTCATATGACAGGTAAGGAAAGATTCATTACAGCATTGAAGGGCGGGCTGCCTGACAGGCTGCCAATTTTCGATTTTATAGATAGTCCTAATTTTATCGAAAGGATTATCGGTCGGAAACCTGAGGATTACACCGCTCAAGATATCATGGAAGTGACTCTCAAATATGGTTTCGACGGAGCATTTATCGGTTATGGAGGGTTTGGAGGTTACGATACTTTTGATGCACCAGTCGATTTTCCCGTCAGAGATTGGAACGACCTTAGAAGGTATCGATTACCTGATCCAGAGCTGCCGGAAAGAATGGATGAAATAGTCAGAGCCCAACAATTAGGTGGTGATGAGATCGCAATCGTGGGGGGCGTTCAGGGTCCATTGACAACCGCTATTCTTTTGAGTGGATTGACCAATTTTTTCACAAAGATAGTAGACGATCCAAGCTTCGTTACAGAGATATTTAAATTTTCCAACGCGTATTTCAAGGTTGCCGTTAATAAAATGGTCGAAGCGAAGGTAGATGTAATATGTATTCCTGAGGATCTCGGTTTTGCTTCGGGTCCATTTTTTTCGGTGGAGCATTTCAGGAAGCTCCTCCTGCCATTTATCGAAGAGCTTTTCGATGCAGCAATTTCACAGGGTGTCCCAACCTTTCTCCACTGTGATGGAAATATCAATGCTTACCTCGATGATCTGCTTTCAATAGGCTTCAACGGACTTCATCCAATACAGAGAACCGCATGTATGTCAATTAATAAAGTGAGAGAGAAAAGCACGCACAAACTCTGTTTAATAGGAAATGTAGACTCATCTCATACCCTCGTGTTTGGGAATGAGAATGAGATAATACAACAAACCCTGGAAGTTATTCGTGATGGCGCCCTGCAAGGCGCTCTGATACTTGCCTCTGATAGCGATATACGGGATGAGATGCCCTACGAGAAGGTTGACCTGATGTTCAGAACTGGTTTGGAGTATGGGAAGTATCCTATCGATGTGGAAGCTTTAGATGAAAGGATAAAACAATGCAGTCAAAAACGATAGATCTTTTTGGGAACAGTTACTCTTTTTCCGAACTCAAAGACGCATCGGGAGATATTTCGACCATTGCCGGTTTAAAACCCTATACTCTTTTTGATGGACCTGAGAGAGGGGTTTTTGCCATCGATGTATGGACAGGATCAGGATTGCAGTATACCGTAGTGCCGGATAGGGGTATGAATATATGCAACACGAAGTATCGAGGCATTCCACTTGATTGGTCCTCGGGAACGAGGCTAACGTCGCCATTTTTCTATGAGGCGCATGGCTGGAATTGGTTGCGCTCATTTCATGGTGGACTGGTGCATACATGCGGTCTGAGCAATGTTGGTGAACCATGCATAGATGAGGATCTGGATTACGATAATAAGAGCTTTGGCGGTCATGGACGTATTAGCAACACACCTGCACAGGAACTTTCATGGACGGCCGACGAGGAAAACGATACTGTCCGACTAAGGGTGAAAGGAAAGTGCAAAGTGGTTTCCGCACTCGAGGAGAACCTTTTGCTTGAAAGAAAAATATTAAGCGAGCTTGGGGAGAAAAGTATCTTTATTCAGGACAGTGTGACTAACCTGGGTTTTAGAAAAACACCGGTGCTTTTACTCTATCATTGTAATTTCGGATTTCCCCTATTATCCGAGGATGTGAGTCTCTCCATACCAGCTGAACGCGCGTTTGATTGGGATGGGAACAATATCGAAGATTTCAAGAAACTGAAAGCACCCACAAATTTAAATGAAGATACCGTTGTCTATCCAGAGTTGGTCGATTCATCAATTGAAATAAAACTTTTTAATGAAAAATTGGGAAATGGCGGTGTAGGAGTTTATCTGAAGTATAACAAATCGGAACTCCCATATCTCACCCTCTGGAAGCATTATCAGAAGAGGGCATACGTAATAGGGATTGAGCCGGGTACCTGTAGGGTTGAGGGAAGAGTTGTTGAAAAGAAAGAAAAACGTGCAGTTGTGCTTGATAGGGACGAAAGTATACAGATCTCGCTCGAAATGGGTGTAATAGATGGAAAAGGGTAGGTAGGAAAAATCGTGAAGTTGTTTTTCGAGTTGTTGAGCAAAAATCAATTACAGAAGGTGCACGAGGCAAGTATCGCGGTCCTCTCACGTACCGGTATGAGAATCGAATCTGAAAGATTACTCGACGGGCTGCAGAAAAAAGGGGCAAAAGTCGACAGGAATGCAAAGTCGGTATTGATTCCTGAAAGGCTCGTGGAAGATGCCATAGAGAATAACAAACGTTTGTTGAAAAGCGGGAAGAAACTTCATCTCCTCAATGGTGTTAGCTCTGAATTAAAGGAGGGAAGCCATATAATGGCAAAACTGAGCGGAGGGTGTGAAAAGTATATTGACTGGGAGACACAGAGCATTCGTGATGCATGTGGCGAGGAATTGTTGAAGTATATAAGATTGGGAGAAAAAATACCCGAGGTAAGCTTTGTTGGTAACCCCATAGTGATGCGTCGTGACATAGACGGTGGAGAGATTGAGGAGAGGTTGAGGAGAATAAAAACTGCTGCAATAATCGCGAAAAATACGAAGAAGCTCGGTTCGATGGAGGTATTTGATGAAAGGGAAATTGATCTGCTTGTAGAGATTGGTATTATTGCTCGCGGTAGTCGTGAAGAATATTTCGAAAACCCATGCTTGGTGACTGCAAAAGAAACCATCAGTCCACTCTTCCTTGATGAGCGTTCTGGTAACATTCTGCTGGAGCTCGCTCTTCGGGAACTTCCCTGTACCATCATACCGATGCCCATTACCGGCCTCAGTGCACCGGTATCAAAATTAGGGAGTGTGATTTTGGGAAATGCGGAGATACTGGGTGTGATGACGGCGATTCAGAGTGTGTGTCCGGAATCACCGGTTGGCGGTGGTACAATAACCGGGATAATGGACATGCAGACGAGTGTTGTTTCATTCAGCGCACCAGAAGCTATTATACAGGACATCGCGATTGCAGAAGTACACCAAAGACTGTACGGATTCGATTACTTAATCGGAAGTGGATATTTTGATGCAAAGTATCCCAATGCACAGGTCCTGGCTGAAAAAGCGATGAAGTATCTGCTCACCTTTTTGTCTGGGAGATACACGTATCCCATAGGGTTAGTTCAGGGAGGATCGGTTTTTTACATAGAGCAGGCACTCGTTGATCTTGAAATATGCCGCTTCATCCACGGTCATTTCACAGATATTGGCAATTTTAATATGATTAACGATATTATTAATCTGATTGATAAGGTGGGAATCAGGGGTAACTATGTTTCGGAGGACCACACATTGCTCCATTTCAAGGAAAACTGGTTTCCAGAAATTTTTGATAGAACAAGTTTTACTTCCTTTAGTCAGAGCAGGGGAAGGGACGTGTATAATAATGCCCATGAAAAAGTAGATAAGCTTGTTTCATCGGGAGAATTCTGGGAAATCGATCGCGATAGGGTTAAGGAAATCGACGCTGTTGTAAAGAAAGCAGAGGAGATATTATAAATTTGTAAAATATCTATTCTGAAGTCTCTGAATAAAACATCACTGTGATAAACCCATCTTGCGGATGTTCTTGCTCTCTCAAGTTATCTTGATTTCTGGACTTCATATCATATAGGAGATAAAATTGTTGAGCAAGTGGGAATTGCAAAGGGGTAAAGATGACAGGCTCATCATCAATTCTTGTCTGCGGTTCTCTTGCATTCGACCAGATTCTCCAATACTCCGGTAAAATCCGGGATCATCTTCCAAAGAAAAGGGGGTCTCCACTTTATTTGAATTTCCGAGCGCGTGGACCCTCTAAATCTTGGGGTGGGTGCGGGGGGAACACGGCCTATACCCTGTCACTCTTGCGGGCACCTGTTAAGATAAGCGCATATATCGGAGAGGACGGACCTGAATATATCAAACGACTTCGCGAACTGAATATAGATGTATCAGAGGTCATCCTTGAGAAAGGATTCCACACACCAACGGGGATTCTGCTCGTCGATTCCCAGGGTGATCAGATTCTCTTTTTTGGTGAATCGGAATCACCGAAAAAGCTTACAATCCCATCTATGAGGGGAGTATCACTGACGGCTGTTACAGCGGGGATCCCAGTTCGCTCAGTGGAGATCATGGAAGCTTCAAGGACCTCGGGTGTTCCTTTTGTTGTCGATCCCGGTAAATTTATCATGGATATTTCGCACTCTTTACTGATGAGCGGCATCAAAGGAGCCGACTCACTGATATTCAACGAATATGAGCGGGATCTGTTTTTCAGTCGATCTGGTCAATCATGGGAAGAAATTTCTGAATCTGTAAAAATAACTATTACCACAATGGGCTCTAGAGGTGTCAAAGTAGAAGCGAAGGGGATAGATGAACAGATACCGGCCGCCAAACCGGATAGAATTGTGGATCCAAACGGAACAGGCGATGCATTTTTTGGGGGATACTGCTATGCACGATTTAACGATTTCTCACCCGTCTCGTCTGCCAAAATAGGTGCGGTTGCAGCTTCATTTGCAATAGAAACGGATGGAGCTCAATCACATCACTTTGATTTAAAATCATTCCAAAAGAGATTGGAAAGAAATTATGGAAGGATGGAAAAATCCATCCATAATAATCATCCTAATTGACTTTTAACAGCGATAACAATAATTTCCCTCTAAATGCTTGGGGAGCTGGTGCTCATTCTATGAAAGCGCTCTTGATGCTCGAGGATGGCTGGCACGCTGATTGTGAGAGTTTTACAGGCCCCGGAGAAGTGTATGGTGAGATCGTTTTCAACACCGGTCTTACCGGGTATCAGGAAATTCTCACCGATCCCTCCTATAAGGGACAGATCGTCCTCATGACCAACACCATGATCGGTAACTACGGGATACGCGAAGATGAAAATGAATCCATGAGAATACATGCAGAGGGATTTGTTGTGCGAGAGTACTCAGGTGAAGAACTCGATACAGAAGCAAATCAGGTACACTCACGTGGGAATTCTCTTCCGACATACCGGCGGAGAGAACTAAAGTGGGCCTCAGAAACTCTCCATAACAGGATTTTTACAAGTCTTGCAAACTATCTCAACATCCAGAATATACTCGGCGTACAAGGAGTAGATACCCGTGCTCTTACAAAGCACATAAGAGAGCAGGGCGCTATGACCGCGGGTATAACCACAGAAACTCTCGATACGAAGAACTTTTTGCAGAAAGTAAAAAGTGCCCCTTCAATCGTTGGCAGAAACTTGGTTAGAGAGGTTACCGTACAGGAGCCCTATCTGTACTACGACGGGAGAGGTCCACGGATCATCGTTCTTGACTGCGGAGTGAAGGTAAGTTCACTCAGGGAACTTGCACAGCGTGGGTGTAGAGTCGAGGTATTTCCCGCTTCCTGCGACAAGGGAGAAATTCTGGGAGCTAAACCTGATGGTATTTTGCTGTCGAATGGTCCAGGTGATCCTGCAGCTGTGCCGGATGTTGTTTCGCTTGTTAAGGACCTGATTGGGGAGGTACCGATATTCGGGATCTGCCTCGGTCATCAGATGATTGGTCAGGCACTAGGCGGTAAAACTTTCAAGCTCAAATTTGGACATCATGGGGGAAATCATCCGGTTAGAGATGAAAGGACGGGAAAAGTATATATAACGACTCAGAATCATGGATTCAATGTGGACACTGATACTCTTGATATGAAGGATATTGAGGTGAGCTTTATCAATCTGAACGATCATACCCTCGAAGGACTGAAACATAAAAAATATTCGTTGTTTTCGGTACAGTTTCATCCTGAAGCAGGACCGGGACCGCGTGATACCATGTTTTTGTTTGACGAATTTATAGCACTTATCGGGAAGGGTTGATGCCGAAAAGAAAGGACATCAAAAAGATACTTGTCATCGGTTCCGGACCAATCGTCATTGGACAGGCCTGTGAATTCGATTATTCCGGAACACAGGCGGTAAAGGCGCTCAGGGAGGAAGGGTATTCGGTCATTCTTGTCAACAGTAATCCCGCCACAGTTATGACCGATCCAAAAATGGCCGACCGAACCTATATTGAGCCACTATCACCCGAGTTTGTTACCCAAATTATTGCACGGGAACGCCCAGATGCAATTCTTCCGACCCTTGGGGGACAGACGGCGCTCAATATTGCCAGCAGCCTAGCGGAGGGCGGTGTTCTCAAGCAGTTTGGCGTCGAATGTATCGGAGCCGATATAGATATCATTAAAAAGGCGGAACAAAGAGAACTTTTTAAAAAAGCCATGGAAGAGATTGGTCTTGATACTCCGAAAAGCGGTCTTGCCCATTCCCTGGAAGAGGCTCTGGAATTAAAAGGACAGATAGGATTACCCATCATAATTCGACCCAGCTTTACCCTCGGTGGAAAGGGAGGAGGCATAGCACACAACGATGAAGAATTCAACCGGGTTGTGCTGAAGGGGCTTGAAAACAGCCCGATCCATCAGGTTCTGATCGAAGAATCGATCTTCGGTTGGAAAGAATTTGAGTATGAGGTTATGCGAGACCGTAATGATAATGCGGTTATTATCTGCTGTATTGAGAACATCGATCCAATGGGTATTCACACGGGAGACAGCGCAACGGTCACACCGGCGATGACAATTTCCGATAGGGAAAATCAATATATGCGGGATGCTTCTATTGCGATACTGCGGAAAATTGGTGTCGAAACAGGTGGGTCAAACGTCCAGTTTGCCATGGATCCAGAATCGGGCCGAATCGTTGCTATCGAAATGAACCCACGGGTATCACGCAGCTCAGCTCTCGCTTCGAAGGCAACTGGATTTCCTATAGCAAAGTTTGCGGCTAAGCTTGCAGTTGGCTACACTCTCGACGAGATACCTAATGATATCACTAAAAAAACGCCAGCTTCATTTGAGCCGGTCATCGATTATGTAGCGGTGAAGCTTCCCCGATTTACATTTGACAAGTTTCCGGGTGCTTCGAGGGAGCTTTCCATCCAGATGAAATCAGTCGGTGAGGTCATGGCTTTAGGACGTACATTTCTCGAGGCTTTGTTCAAAGGTTTCCGGGCTCTTGAGCATTCAAAGAAGTGGTATGAGGTAACTGAAAGTTGCAGCAAGGATGAATTAATGGAGATTATCTCCAAAAACTCACCCGATCGAATTCCCTTTATATTCGAATTGTTGAAGCGTGGTGTGTCGGAAGCGGAGATAGTTCATAGAACGAAGATCGATCCCTGGTTTATCCGGATGTTCAATAAAGGTGCTATGGCAGTTAAAATGATTAAAGAAAACGATCTTGAAATGCAATATTTAAAAGAGGCGAAGAGAATGGGCCTCTCTGACGATTATATCGGTCATTTAAAAGGACTCGACGAGTTTGCGGTCAGAAAGTTGCGGAAGAAAGCCGGAATAATCCCCACCTTTAAAATGGTCGATACCTGTGCAGCAGAGTTTGAGGCCTCCACACCCTACTTCTATTCGAGTTATGAGAATGAAGATGAGACGGTAGAGACCAAGGCACAGAAAGTTCTCATCCTGGGAAGCGGTCCAAACCGCATAGGACAGGGTATAGAGTTTGATTATTGCTGCGTGCAGGCCTCTTTCGAGCTCAGAGATCTGGGATATGAAACGATCATGGTGAACTGCAATCCCGAAACCGTGAGCACCGACTACGATACCTCCGACAGACTCTATTTTGAGCCAGTCACCTTTGAAGATGTCATGAACATCATTGAAAAGGAAAAACCGATCGGTACGATTGTTCAGTTCGGCGGTCAGACTCCGCTCAATATTGCAGGAATTCTCGAGGAGAAGGGTGCCCGGATTATCGGCACATCGACGCGGTCGATCGACCTGGCCGAATCGCGAGAGGAGTTTTCGAAACTGATTGCAGAACTAGGTCTTCGCCAGCCTTCAAACGGTACTGCAAAGAGTCTCGAGGGGGCAAAAGCTATTGCGAAAAGGATCGGGTACCCTGTGCTTGTCCGTCCATCCTACATTCTGGGTGGGAAGAAAATGGCCATTCTGTACGACGAAAAGGGTTTAGAGAATTACCTATCGAGCGTCATTGAGGTTAGCAGTAGAATTCCGGTTCTTATCGACCGTTTCCTTGAAGATTCATTTGAATACGATATCGACGCCGTATCGGATGGTAAAAAGGTGGTTATCGGTGGTGTCATGGAGCATATTGAGGAGGCTGGTATTCATTCAGGGGATTCTGCATGTTCTATTCCTCCTGTGAAATCAAAATCAGCGTGGATTGACGAAATGGCGCGACAGGCCCGACTTCTTGCAAAAAGCCTCAGGGTCGTCGGTCTTATAAATATACAGTTTGCGGTTAAGGAGGATCTCGTATACGTACTCGAAGTGAATCCCCGTGCATCTCGCACCGTTCCATTCGTTTCAAAGGCCACAGCATTGCCTCTTGCTCGCATTGCCACTGCGGTTATGATGGGTAAGTCCCTCGAAGAGCTCGGTGTTACGGCCGATTGCACAGTGAAATACGTATCCGTAAAAGAGTCGGTAATGCCCTTCAACCGGTTTCCCGGAATTGATCCGCTCCTCGGTCCGGAAATGAGGTCAACCGGCGAAGTAATGGGAACCGGTGCTTCCTTTGGAGAAGCGTTCTACAAGGCGCAGCTTGGTGCAGACACACCACTTCCTGTAAAGGGTACCGTGTTTATCAGCGTGCACGACAATGACAAGCAGACAATACTTCCCGTTGCGAAGAGATTGAGCGAATTGGGATTCAGAATAACGGCAACAAAGGGTACAGCCATGTACCTTTGGGAGAATGGAGTCTGGGCAGAGGTAATTCAAAAAGTTAATGAAGGTCATCCAAATGTGCTTGATTATATTCAGCACTCCAAGCTCGACCTGTTCATAAACACGCCATACGGTAAGGAATCACAGATGGATGATTATGCCATACGGCTTGCCGCGATTACTCACGGTTTACCCTATACAACCACAACTTCCGCAGCACTCGCAGCAGTTGAAGGCATTGAAGCCAAGTTGAACGGCCACACCTTTGTGAGACACCTGCAGGAGAATCCAAATATTTATTAGCTGTGCCAGAGTTGTACAGTAATCACTTGAACTCATCTTTGGATTGAGCAACAGTTACAATGGTGGGTATTCCAACAAAAAACCAAAACACTGTTGAAGCGACTGCTCCTGAGAGTGCTAAACCCCATTTTTTCCTGCTGAGCGAGTAGACACCACCGATTATAGCTAGAACACCAATTATGAGAAAAGGTATTGTGAGAATCCATAGAATCGAAGTCACAAAATCGGGTATGCCAGGTTCCACAAAAAAGTCACTATTTATAACGATAATTGCGATTAAGAAACCAACAACACTGAGAAGGGAGAAGGCTCCAGTGACGATGTTTATTCTCTTGGCATTAAATATTGTCAAGAATAATTCTTGGTGGGAGATCATGCGTTATACGGTTTTCGAATAAAGCGAATACAGCAAATGGAAGCTCCGGGACTCGAACCCGGAAGAGACAGAGTCTTGCCGACTCTTCCGTCCCCCCTTTTGCCGGTCACACCAGACCTTAAACTGGTGAGTATGAGAACCTGGCCAGATATTTCTCATCACCGGTTTTTAGCTGCCATAAGGTTTTGGTCAAGCCTGTTTACAATTTAAGATCGATATGAAAGATCCAATGAATCAGAAACTTAGTATAAACCGCTATTTCCTATACTAATAAGTGCAATAATTATGCCATTTTTCTTAATAATATAATTCATTTGCATATAACAAATTAGTCAAAAACCTGATCATTCGTATACCTTTAAAGGTTCACAACCTAAATTGATGTATTTCTAATAACAAAGCAGCTTATTCTTTGTATTTGGAGAGTAAGGTTCTTTTATAAATATTTTTAATGGGATAGAAGTTTCAGTCCATTAAACTGGAAGATATTCGCATAAACTGGGAACAATAAAGAAGTAGTTATCAAAACGCATTACTCACGGTAGTTGAAGTTGTTTTGAGAGTCACCATATACTTTTAGAATGAAACCGGTAATCTGCGAGCTATCGAGGATTCTCTTTACCCCATACTGGTGGTTTACAATTGTAAATGCTTGTCTTAAATTGTATTTCATGAAAAGTGATGAATCGAAGGGCGATGCATTAGCTTTACGGCTATTTCATCCCCTCATACAAAGATGGTTCACGGAAAAGTTTGGTCAGCCCACCGATGTACAGAAAAAGGTATGGCCAAAGGTTTCCAAGGGTCACCATCTGCTTATCACAGCCCCGACAGGAAGCGGTAAAACCCTGTCGGCATTTCTGTGGGGTCTAAACCAGCTTATAACGGGAGAATGGTTGCCAGGAGCTGTGCGGATCCTCTACGTTTCCCCCCTCAGGGCTCTTAACAACGATATAAAAATAAACCTTCTGACACCATTAAACGAATTAAGGGAGCTCTTTGGTCGAGAAGGTGAAACATTTCCAGAGATAGTTGTTCAGACGCGGAGCGGGGACACTCCTGCCTCTACACGGCAGCGCATGCTCCGTCGGCCACCAGAGATCCTCATAACCACCCCTGAGAGCCTGAATCTCATTCTCAGCTCTATTCGGGGAAGGGCTATTCTGAAAAATGTCATTACGGTAATTCTTGATGAGATTCATGCGGTTGCTTCGAATAAGCGCGGTACCCATCTCATAACAGCCGTTGATCGTTTAGTTGCTCTGGCCGGTGAATTTCAGAGAATTGCCCTCTCAGCCACGATAAAACCTGCGGGGTTGATAGCCGATTTTGTTGCCGGTTATAGGATGGATGAAAGAGGTGATGATACCCAGTATCTTAAGAGAAAGATAAAGATTATTGAGTCATGGGGAGTCAAGAAATATGATGTACAGGTTTGCTCACCGATCGAGATTAATGAGGAAAAATCCAGAAGGTTGCGTGATGCCGGAATGAGTTTTATTCAGGGTGCTGATGTATGGTGGGACAATCTTATTGTAGAGTTGAGAAGAATCATAGAGAAAAATCGCTCAACGCTCATTTTTTCAAATAGTAGGAGATTTGTAGAAAGATTGACTCGTCTTATCAACGAAGCTGGAGATGATAGAGCGCAGGTTGCCTATTCCCATCACGGATCCCTTTCAAAGGAGATTCGCAATATCGTTGAACAAAAGCTGAAGAGAGGAGAGCTACGAGCAATTGTGGCAACCAGTTCACTGGAGCTCGGTATCGATATAGGGAAGCTCGACGAAGTAATCATAGTTCAGGCACCCTTTAGTGTTTCTTCAGCTTTTCAGAGGGTAGGCCGTGCAGGACATGCTGTTGAGGCGGTGAGCAGAGCACGCATGTACCCTATTATGGCAATGGATTTCCTCGACTCGGCCGTAATGGCCCGGTTGCTGATGAGCCAGGATATAGAGGAGGCGAATATCCCCGCATGCCCTCTCGATGTGCTCGCCCAAATAATTATATCCATGACCGGTGTCGAGACGTGGGACATCGATGACCTTTACCGATTTATTAAAACCTCCTATCCATATCATGCGATAGATCGTAGCCAGTATGACCTGGTGCTACAGATGCTCGCAGGTCGATACGCTGATACGAGAATAAGAGAGCTTCAATCTCGAATAATAATCGACAGGCCGCATAACAGCGTAAAGAGCAGAGAGGGAGCACTACGATACGTCTACATGGCGGGTGGTACGATTCCGGACAGGGGATACTATCACCTTCGAGTTCAGGATACAGGTGCAAAAATAGGCGAGCTCGATGAGGAGTTTGTGTGGGAACGCTCGATTGGTGATACCTTTGTTCTCGGGACACAATACTGGAAGATCCGTGCGATCGATTACCAGAATGTCCAGGTAGTACCTTCCAATGTAAGGGCCTCGATGGCACCATTCTGGAAAGGTGAATTTAACGGCCGTGACTTCCATTTTTCTGAAAAAATCGCTCTCTTCCTGGAAAGTATGAGCCGCAAGCAACTGGGAAGCGATTCGGTTCAGCTATTGAAAAATGAATATTACATGGATGAATCATCAGCTGGATATCTGGTCGATTTTCTCAAAAGGCAAAAGGAAAAGACGGGAGCAGAGCTTCCACATCGTCATCACCTAATCGCAGAGTACGTGTCTGGTAAACAGGATAGCCATGAAACAACTCAGATCATCCTCCACACACTTTGGGGTGGTAAGATCAACAGACCGTACAGTATCGCTCTTGAACAGGCCTTTGAAGATGAGCTTGGTTTACATCCGACGCTATACCATGACGATGATTGCATTTTAATAAGCCTTCCCCCCGGTACAGTTTCAATGGGTATACAACAAATACTCTCGATGGTAACTCCTCAAAATGTTGAATCCCTGATAAGAAAAAAATTGGAGCAAACCGGTTTTTTCGGTGCCCGGTTCAGGGAGAATGCCGCTCGTGCTCTCCTTCTGCCAAGAAAAGGCTTTAATCGCCGAACGCCCCTCTGGTTCAATCGCCTTCGGTCAAAGAAACTCTTGAGCTCAATCCTCCGATATGAAGACTTTCCAATTCTAACTGAAACATGGCGAACCTGTCTCAGGGACGAATTCGACATTCCCAATCTTCTCATGCTTCTTGATGAGATTGCCCAGGATACGATAAGCTGTTCTGAACGTTTTACCGACACAGCATCACCATTTGCATCTAACATAATGCGGTGGCAAACCCATGTACATATGTATGAAGATGATACGCCAGACACGCTGGAGCACTCTAAACTTCGTGACGACATACTACGCGAAGTCGTCTTCACATCGCAATTACGCCCAAGGCTACCGCAGGACAGGGTCATCGAATTTCGCGATAAACTGCAGCGTTTATATCCTGGATATACGCCAGCTTCGTCTCATGAGCTCTATGAATGGGTTCGGGAGCGTATCGTTATACCAGAAAGCGAGTGGGAGAAACTCCTATTTGGGATGCGAAGGGATCATGGAATTGAATACTCTACAATACTCGAGGAACTCTCCTCCAGGCTCATTGTCATTCAGCTCCCAAGGGCAAAGTCTGTCGTAACCGCAATAGAGACACTCCCCCGATTACTCAGGTCGCTTTTCATTCCGGGAACTGACGGAGAGGATCGTTTGTACGAAATACTCGAAGAGTGGCTGAGATTTTATGGACCCCTCCAAAACAAATTAATACGAGAGGTTTTTGGTATAGACGATAAGCGTATTGAACGAAATATAGAAACTCTCCTTGAAAACCAGAGCGTCATTGTTGACATAATAACTGAAGACGCTGTGCAGTCGGAGATCTGTGACGCTGAAAATCTTGAACGTCTTCTGAGGCTTCTCAGAAGAGAAAAGAGGAAACCCTTTCAGGCCCTTGAGATCGGCAACCTCCCTTTATTTCTTGCGAACCATCAAAGGGTGGTGCCACAGGAAATCCCTCGTGAATTTGGGGGTAATGCACCCCTTCAGGGAACTTTTAAGGGTGATCAACTGTCGAATCTGCAGGATTGCCTGGAATTTCTCTTTGGATATCCAGCACGGGCAGAATTATGGGAGTCAGATATCCTACCTGCTCGGCTTTCATTTTATGCTCCTGAATACCTCGATCTGCTCATGCAGCAAAGTGGACTCATGTGGTTTGGAGCTGGCAAGGAAAGGCTGAGTTTCTGTTTTGAAGACGAGGGCGAACTCTTCCTGGAGAGTAAAGATAAGGAAAACAAAGATATTGATTGGATTTTCCCCGAGCCAACAGGTAAATACAATTTCTGGGATCTTCACTCGTACAGTCGACTCAGTACACAGGAACTGACCAAAAAACTCTGGGACCTTGTCTGGAAGGGTCTGGTCACCAATGATCAATTTTCTGTTGTGCGTTATGGAATTGAAAATAAGTTCAGAATCTTTGTTCCTGAACCGAAGGTATCCCGCGGGAGAACCACTCGTTCACAATTTAATCGATGGCAGAAAACTCGGCCCATACCGGGTAATTGGTATATTGTTGGTCGAAATTTTGAAACCGGTGATCTCATTGAAGAAGAGGAAATTGTACGTGACCGAGTACGACAGCTTCTCAGGCGCTACGGTATCCTCTTTAGAGAGCTTCTTACACAGGAGCTTCCCGAACTTAGATGGGGTAAAATATTTCGCAGTCTCAGAATTATGGAGCTTTCTGGTGAGATCCTCGCAGGACATTTCTTTCAGGGAATCCACGGTCTTCAGTTTATTTCCCGCGCAGCGTTCAGAGAGCTGCAGCAAAAGCAAACAGAGGATGTCATCTATTGGATGAATGCGACCGACCCTGCCTCACTCTGTGGCCTAAAGATCGAAGGACTCAATCTAGAACTACCCCGGAGGATTCCTACAAACTATCTTGTATTTCACGGAAAAAAGCTTGTAGTTATTCTCAGGAAGGGCGGTGCCATCCTCCAGATACTGGTCTCTCACGACTGTCAGGCTCTACAGCAATACCTGCGTATATATACATCACTTCTGGAGAGGCGCTCTCAACCTCCGAAGCAGATAAGGGTAGAGGAGATCAATGGAAAACCGGCGCTTGAAAGCCAGTTTCTCAACCAGCTCTTACAGTTCGGATTCGTAAAAGGTCATCGTGACCTCGTTATCCGGCGGGAATATCGCTAGCCAGAGAGAAAATGCGATCCATTGAGATGTGTAGATTTCAGTAGTGCTCGACACGATATTCGTAGTCGTAGAGAAGACCTGGATAGTTATCGTTGACGAGATTGATGATTTTATTCATGATTGTTTCAAGAAGGGATTTATCGTTGGAAACATACACGAGTCCAAGAATTGCCTTCTGCTTCGATTCATGCCCATCGATTTCGGAAATAGAGGCGCGGAATTTAGACCATACCCTGTCCTTTAATCCCTTAATTACTTTTCTCTTATCTTTGAGCGAGGAGGCATAGGGGATAAGCAGAATTATTTTCGAAATAAGCACTTTCATTTTTTTAGACACTCATTCAACGCATTGAAGATTGTACTGTCAGCTGCATATATATTCAAACGATTTCCAATCTTTTCCTTTATCAACTCGATGCCGTTGGATTCAGCAATAAGTGAGGCTGCAGCTATGTCCCACTCACTAATCGAATGTTGTATGTAACCGTTGACGCGGCCGCAGGCAAGGTAGCAGAGATCGAGAGCAGCTGAACCGAAAAACCTTATTTTTTTTACCCTCTGGGAGATCCTTTCAAATTGCCTTCTGCCTTCCTCCATTGAATCAACTTTGAAAAAGCCACCTGATACAACGGCCTCTTCGAGACTGTTTATGCTCTTCCGATTAATAGGTTCACCATTTAAAAAGGCTCCTTTTCCTATGAGAGCAGAAAAGGTCTCATTTCTAATTGGATCAAAAACAACTCCGACAAGATACCGGTCTCCTTTTTTAAAAGCTATTGAGGTACAGAAATGTGGAATCCCTCTCAGGAAATTTACAGTACCGTCAAGGGGATCAATTACCCAGTTCAAGTCCGGGTTTTCAAGCTCCCTCCCGCGCTCCTCACAAATAAAACCATGGTCCGAATAACGTTTCTTAATGAGATCGATTATGAGATCTTCGGTTTCTCGGTCAACATTGAGCTTTACATCGTGCTTTAAATTTGTCGTAACTTCTATGTCATTACCTCTGAAACGTTTCATAAGATACTTTCCAGCTCGATGTGCACATTTCAAAGAGTGATGATACAGATTCTCCAGCCACCTCTCGCTCATTGCAATTCTGTTCCTTTTGTGGGTACGACTAATATGATACAAATTGGTTTCTTCTTCAAGTAAAAGCTGGGATATGCGATTATTACCAATAGTCAGTTCATCTTCTAAATAGTGTTTCAGGAGTTATCATACATTCACGATTGGGAAGTTTCAAATTAGAATTTATGGGACGATGCAGACAAAAAATAGGAGTATTATATCACTAAAACATAATCAAGGAGATAACTGATGAAGGGACTGGTTGTATACGACAGTGTGTATGGCAACACAAAAATGGTGGCAGAAGCGATAGCTCAACAGATAAAAGATGAGGGGCACAATGCTGAGATAATAGGTCTTCGTGACAAATCTAACAAGCCGATAGATGGGGATTATATATTTATCGGTTCACCAACACGGATGGGTAAAATGACGCCCAGAGCGAAAAAATTTCTCAATAGGTTGGAAAGAAAGTTGTGGGCAGAAAAGCCTATTTTTATTTTTGATACATACGGACCTTTGCCGAAAACTGCCGAGGAAAGGGAGGAGAAAAAGAAATGGCTTGAGCCTGGCGCTGCAGGAAAGTTGCAGAATTTATTAAAGGAAAAGGGATTCAATGTAAGCGGTGAGTTACTGCGATGCGAGGTAATGGGTATAAAAGGACCATTAGGTTCAGATGAGCTAAAAAGAGCAAAAAAGTATGCACACGAAAGAGTTGTTGTTTTGGGAAAATAGGATGAAACCATCTTTTTTTGAATAGCGGAGCTTAAAACAATCGGAGCTGCTCATTATTTTGTAGAAGATCATTAAAGGCGGCGTGTAATACTTCTGTGAAGCTTTGATAAATGGGCTTGAGTTGTTTCTCAATATAGTGGTTGTAGTCTATAGGAGCAGTAGTTTTTCTTTTAGGTTGAGGGCCGTTGGAAGTCCAAATATACTGTATGATTCCATGCTGATCATCGGGATCGAGCATGCTCGCTGCCCGAACATGGGGAGGTATGGAGCGTTTGTATTCTGAAATAGGTTTGCGAAGTGATCTGCTATAGATCAGTTTTTCATCAAGCTCACCATCTTTGAGTTTTTCGAGAATTCTGCGGACAAAATCCCGAATAATATTTGGCTCGGATTCGCGGAACAGGTTCGTAAGGAGACCAATCTGAAATCCCTTTGCCAGATCAGTCCAATCTCTCCGTACAGCCTCCATCCCAACAACCTCTATCCAATCGGACTGCACTTCAGACTGCGAAGCTCCTTTCAACTGTGAAACTGGTACCAGCAATCCAGCATACCCCTTTGCTCTACCTCTGAACCCCTTTCCTTCGGAACCGGTATTACTTCTAACAGGAGGCAAAAAGAACTTATAGTAAATTTTTTCAAATTCAAGATCCAGATAGGAGTGAACGTCGAAGGTTTCTGATATGTATTGTCGTAAATCCTTGTTTATGCTTGTACAAATATCACTGCTTTTTTTCAATAATTCTTCAGTCGCAGTATCTAAAGGTAGGCCCGAAAGAACAAAGAGTGAGTCGGTATCGCCGTAAAGAACACGGTATCCCATTTGTTTTAGATAGTTATTACACCATTGGAGGAAGTGGTGTCCAAAACTGGTAATGGCTCCAGATAAATATCCAGAAGCGAATCTTGAACCAATCGCCCCCATTACTCCATAGAAGGTATTCATAATGATTTTGTATACATGGGAGGCGACTTCATCACCACGATCCTTGGCTTCATCCCGACTCACAAAAAACTTCTCCAGGAGCTCCGGTAATATGGCGGGATCTCGACGGAAGCCTGCACCGTTGGGTGCTGTGATGAGTCGTTTTTGTTCATTTACTGGCATTTCCCTTATATACTCGGGAAGCACAAAGCTCAATGGATCTATATTGAAAGTTCTGATAATGCTGGGGTAGAGGCTCTTAAAGTCGAAAACCCACACATTGTTATAGAGCCCTGTTTTTGGTTCCAGGATGATACCCCCTGGTGCATCGATGGAGGGTAGGGTGTCGACACCGATGGTGGGCGCCACAAGGTCTCGTTGGTGCAGGGCCTCGATGTAGATATAATCGAAAGAAGGAATACTTGTCCACGCACGATCCAGGCTTATTCCGATAAGGAGACATCGACGCAGGGTAAGATCAATTAACCCAGTTTTTTCCAGTATATCGATAACGAGCCTGGCATCCTCCATACAGTAAAGACAAAGGCTCAAGGGATCCTCTCTATATAGCCGGGTGATAGCCTGTACAGCACTCTCGTTTTTATCCTGTATCAGCCTTTTACCCCGCCCGAGTACGTTAAAGGCCACGGTTTCAAGGGTGTAGTCGCTGAAACGCTCCGGAGCTGCACGAACGAGTCTTACGGCATCCAAAACCTGTCTCCCTGGTACAATTATAGTGTGATAACGTCCTCGCTCTCCAGGTAGAAACGAAGCGGGTATCTGTGAACGTCCCATCTGGAAGGGTAAATCATGATATTTTATTCTCCTGGCTATTATGTTGAAGTCGAAATCTATAACATTCCATCCAGTGATAATGTCAGGGTCCCACTCTTTAACCCTTTTGCAAAATCCCAGAAGCATTGATTTTTCATCAGGGTAGGGAGTAATGTGTTCATTTTCCCGAATCGACCCTGAAAAGAGCACTTCGTGCATATCAAGGTTAGACCATGGATTCTTGAAGGCAAGACCAATTGCGTAAATCTCTTCACCTTTGGGTCCCGTTTCCATATCTATGGAGAGGATCGAAAGTGATGGCTGCCAGTTTGAAGCTCCGATCTTAGGATTCAGAAAAATTCGATCAACCCATCTCCCTTTTCGAGAGGAACCTTGGATCTTCAGAGACCCATGTATACTTCGAGCCATTAAAAACTGGTCTGTGAAACGAATGTCCCCTTCGTAAGTTCTTACCCCCTGTTCGGTCAGGACTCTTGCTGCCTGCTGGAACTGTTGGGTTGAGTTCCAACTTACCCGAACACAACGCTCACCGTCGATGGTGCGGAGGGAACATTCCTCCCATTGCCCTCCCGTGCTTTTTAGTAATTCTTTTGCTTGCAGTTGCTCGGAAGTTCTCAGGTAGAATCCCGGATTTTCCCTCTCTTCTACAATTGCAAAGGTCTCTCCATTTTTAAGTCTCCCCACCAAATAGAGCCGTGAAGATCCTCTGTTCATGCCTGTATAAGCATGTACGATAAAGCCTTCATAAAACTCTTGCATCGCCATATAGCATCCTTTTTCTTCTGGAGGAACCCTGCGATATGAAAGAGATATTATACTACTAGTCTATATCTCACAGCTATTAATAATACTCGCTGGAAAGAAAACGGGATCTTAAATTCATTATAAAGATAGTTCACAGGTTTTGCTTTGGATTTCATTCGATATTCAGCCTGGAATTTGAGCACATGGGATGCTGATTATTGATACCTGGCATTAGTTTATCACTTTTGATGAAAATGTCTCCACCCTTGTCGATTAACTGGTTTGTACACCAAAAGTTCATTGATTTGTGCCCTTTGTAAGTATATATTAGGGGGCATGAAATACGATTTGTGCATTTTTGACTTGGATGGTACACTCATTGACACAAGAAGAGATATTACATTTGCCGTTAATGAAATGCTTTCATATTTTGGAATCAGAGAGAAATCAGTTGACGAGGTGACAGGGTACGTCGGAGATGGAATCGTAAAACTTGTTGAAAGATGCATCGGTTCCAGCGGCATCGATATTGATGAAGCTGTATCGATATTTAAGCATTCCTATTCAGAGCATTCGCTCGATACAACAAGGCCCTACCGGGGAGTCGTCGAGCTGCTTGACGGGCTGAATGGAGTTGCAAAAGCTCTGCTGACCAATAAATCCTTTGATTTATCGAAAGCTATTGTTGATGGGCTGGGTCTCTCAGGTTATTTTTCCATCTTTGTTGGAGGTGACACCCTTAGGAGAAAGAAGCCTTTTCCCGATGGTATCGATTATATCATAAACAAGATCGGGGCAGTAAGGGAAAGGACTATTATGGTCGGAGATGGAAAAACTGATATTCTAACTGCAAAAAAGGCTGGAATCACATTTGTCTATGCGGCATATGGGTTTAGCGATCCAGAGAACATTAAAGGATTGAATCCTGATTTCACTATCCTAAATCCCATGGAACTGCTGCGGATTTTAGGGTAGATAATTAAAATTTCTTTACATATAAATTATTTTTAGTATCATTTCCAACAAGAATGCGATAAGAGGAGAATGGGATGGCGGGTGAAGTCATACACAGGATAAAGCAGAAAGAAAACGAAGCTGCTGAACTTATCAATAAAGCTAGAGCTGATGCGAAAAATTTACTCGAAAAAACCCGTAACGGGAAATCAGATATTTTAAGTCAAAAGGACCTATTGCTCCAGAAAGAGGAGGAAAAGATAAAGGAAAAGTATGATAAAGAAACGACTCACATAATACAAGAAATCGAAAAGGAAGAAAATGATACGATAAAAAAAATAACAGCGTTATGTGGCAAGAATCTCCCCAAAGTTGTAGATTATATCACCAATGAAATAGTGAAGGAATGATTAATGTCGCTGGATCCGGTTACAAAGGTGGAGATAACAGCCCATACGTCCATAATTGATGAATTACTCGAAGAGCTTCAAGAGCTTGCTTACAAAGATGGAGTGAATGCTGTACCACATGC
>CAYFYU010000020.1:29764-45436 GCA_964347455.1 uncultured Spirochaetota bacterium
GATAGATCCACATAGAGTCAGAGAGTGGGAGAGTGAAAAATCGCTTATTAATGATACGGTTGATCGGATTGCTGAGCTCAAACGGGAGATGATCGATGTTGAGAGGGCATTGAATTTTTTGGATACATACAAACCGAAAATATCGATATTGCAACGGCTTTCTACTCCTCTGGATACTGTATCAAAGGAAGGGTTAAGGGATTATTCGGATAGTAAAAACGCAACTCGGTTGATGGAGAATGCACTGGAGAGTGAAAGGGAGCTGTCAAATGTTACTACGGCGATCAAGGATCTGCATCAGAAGAAGGATGAGCTCGAGCCTTTTCAAGGTTTTAACATTCCATTGAATCTTCTGTTGCCAGGTGAGAAAATCGAGATTTTAATTTCAAAATTGGACCAGGACGCTTACAAGCAGCTCGAAAATTTGAATTTATCAGAGCTTGTACATGTTGGGCGCATTATAGGTGGTGAAGAAGAGGGTGAAAATATCCCTTCATATCTACAGTATACTGTCTATTTTTTTATAATATATCATATAGATGCTAGGGAAGAGGTCCAGCAATTAGAGCGTGAATTTCGTTTCGAACCTGTTGCGCTTCAAACGGTGGATAAAAAACCGGTGCAACTCATCAAAGAGCTTGAAAAAGAGATCCAGGAACTTGAAAAAACAAAAAAAGAGATCATTGCCCGAGGCGAAGAACTCGCAACTGAGTTAAAGGTCCTAAAATATTATTCTGATTATCTCCAAACTGAACTCGAAATGGAGACACAGAAGGAAAAATTCTTTTATACTGAAAAGGTTTTTGTTATAAACGGCTGGATTAAAAGGCGGGATTTGCCAAAAATACAGAAGATCGTGGACGGGAAGGGCGAGGCATTTGTGAGTGAAGTAGAGATGGAGCCAGATGAGATCAAGCCCGTTGCATACAGGAACAATCCTGTTGTTTCCCCTTTTGAAATTATTGTCAATCTCTACTCGCCACCGCACCATAAAGAAGTAGACCCTACACCCGTTCTTATGCCCTTCTATGCTCTATTTTTTGGAATCTGCCTAACCGATGCAGGTTATGGTCTTGTAGTTGCGCTGATCTCTATCATCGGTATAATCTTGATCAAACAAAAAACACCATTTCGTAAATTTTTAAGTATGTTTTTTATCCTCGGAGCTGTCACTTTTGTTATAGGGGCTCTCATTGGGTCTGTGTTTGGTATCAATTTTGACATGCTTCCTGAAAATCTCGCCTGGTTAAGGGAAGCTCGATACAAAATTATGATTTTCGACTCAGGCAAGGAGGTGTTGAAATTATTCGCGCTTTCACTTGCCCTCGGCGTGCTTCACCTTATAGCCGGTTATCTAATCAAGATATTTATGCTCATAAGAAGTGGCGAATGGGTGGAAGCGGTATGTGATCATCTGCCATGGATATTTCTACTCCTTGCACCTGTTCCAAAAGTCCTCATCGGTCGGATGCCTGATCATGAACCCACTCTCAATTTGATATTTTACGTTTTGCTGGCACTATGGGCTCTCATTCTCCTCTTTTTCTCTGAAAGAAGCAGCTGGAATCCGATAAAAAGAATCGGAAAAGGGATCTTTACCCTTTATGGAGTCTCGGGAGTACTTGCGGATGTGCTGTCCTATTCGCGTCTCCTCGCCCTTGGTCTTGCCACCGGCGTAATTGCGGGTGTAATGAATACGCTTGCAGGGATGGTACGGGAGATGCCAATCATCGGGATAATCGGTTTTGTTGGAGTTCTCTTTGTTGGACATATTTTTAATTTATTCATAAGTGGACTCAGTGCTTTTGTACATTCCATAAGGCTTCAATTTATGGAATTTTTTACAAAATTCTATACAGGTGGCGGGGAGCTCTTACAGCCATTTTCTGAGAAGCGACATTATTCCTACGTGCAATCGAAACAAATGGAATAAATAGGTTGATGTATTGCAGGTAATTTTAATTTTACTCCCTAGGGTATTTACAGGAGGAAACTATGAATGTAGGACTTTTTCTCGCAATTGCTGGTGCTGCTTTCGCAGTTGCTCTTTCGGGAACCGGATCTGCAAAGGGAATCGGTCTTGTTGGGACAGCGGCTTCTGGAGCCATGAGTGAAGACCCAAAAAAATTCGGTAAATTCATACTTCTGGTTGCATTACCAGGAACACAGGGGATCTATGGTTTTGTTATGGGGTTTTTAACCATACAGAAGATCGGATTGTTGACAGGGGAGATCGTTTCTTTGAGCATTACCCAAGGACTCGAGGTGTTTTTCATGAACCTTCCGATTGCAATAGCAGGTCTTTTCTCGGCAATTCATCAGGGGAAGGTATGTGCAGGTGGTGTAAACCTGATATCAAAACAGGAAGGTGAAATGGGAAAAGCCCTCGTTATGGGTGTTCTTGTTGAGTTTTACGCCGTATTAGGCTTGCTTGTTTCTATTTTCATCTGGCAGTTCCTGTCCTTTTAAATTTGTGCTGACAGTGGAGAACTGACATGTCGGTAGAAGGAATTATCGATCGTATATTTGCCGATGCAGAACAGGAAGCAAAAAAAATACATGACGAGGCGATCGAACAGGCCAAATCCATTCAAGATGAAATTAGTCGCGAAGCGGACGACTATTTTGCCCGTCGGAAGGCATGGCTCGATGAGAAGTACAGGAAAGAAAAAGAGCGGGCAGTTTTGAATAAGAGGCTGGAGCACCGGAAAAATGTTCTCGCTTCGCGTCAGGAATGGATGGACAGGGCCTTCGAGGAAGCATACACGAGGCTCGTGGATCAGCCCATAAAGAACTACAGAGAGCTCATGAAGAAACTGATCTTGAATGCATCCACCAATAGGGAAGAGCTTGTGATTTTTGGTGAAAAAGGCGAAATGAGGGAACTTAAAAGTATAATTACAGAATTGAATAGAGATAAAAAGGGAAAATTCAGTATTTCGGATAAACGAGGTGAGTTTCCTTGGGGATTCGTCCTTAAAAAGGGAAAGATAGAAATTAATATGTCGATAGAAAGCCTCTTCAAGTACAAGAGAAACGATCTCGAACAAAAAGCCTGGGAGCTTTTTAATGCTGACGAATAGCATTGATTTTGTTGAGAACAGCGAATACGCCTTCGGTGTCGCAAAAATTCGGGCTCTCGAGACAGGCTATATCGATGAAGTTGCACTGAATACGCTTCTCACAGCAGAAGGTGAACGATTTATTGCTAATTTTTTCGAAGTAACAGGCGTGAGGATGACAGAATCGGACAGCATTTCCCTCATTATTGACAACCTTGAGCGATCATTCAGTGATAGTTTCCTCATGGTAAAGTCACTTCTTATAGAAGAAAGTATGAAAAGGCTCATTTCATTGCGATACGATTATGAGCTTTTAAAGCTCATCGTAAAGGAAATAAAAGGTGAGGAGGTACGCATTGACATTTCTCTCCTCGAACGCTCAAACTACAGTCATGAAATGTTAAAAACCTCCCTCGCTGAGGGTAAAGCCCTTGAAATTGGTGAAACAATGTACCGGACCTATAGAAAACTGGTGGACCTCAGAGAGGCAAGTGGAAGAGAAATAGATACCGACTGTGACAGAGCCTTCTATTGTGAGGTTTTTCAAATTCTGGATGTCGATGCCAACCAATTTATAAGGAATTATTTCGTCAGAGAGATCGATGCGCTCAATATCGTTACTACACTCAGATTAAAGATTCAGGGGAAAAAGAGAACGATGGTGAAGGAGCGTTATATCCCCTTTGGTACGATAGCGCTCTCATACCTTGAAGAGGGTTTTGATCTGAATCTTGACGGTTTTGCAACACGAATTCAATTTTCGCTTCTGGCGAACCTTTTACGAGAGGTGAATAAAGGATTGGATGAAGAAGCGCAGGTTGCACAGGTCGAAAAATACATCGAAGACGATCAAACCCGTTATTTAAAAGAGAGCATGTTTGTTACCTTTGGCATTGAACCGCTTCTTTCCTATCTGTGGACGAAGGAGAGAGAGCTGAAGAATTTGCGGACCATATTCATCGCAAAAATGAGCGGTGTCGGGACAGACGAAATTAAAAAGTATGTACGAGGTATCTATGGCTAGCATAGCGGTACTGGGTGAAGAGAGAAATATTCTCGGTTTTAAACCCTATGATGTTGACGTGTATCTCTATTTTGAGAGTGAAGAGAGCATGGAAGACTGGTTTAAAACGATCGTGAAAAAAGAGTACAAACTCATTCTTATTACTGAAACAATCGCAAAAAGACTGCAGCAACAGATAGATGCCCTGTGGGAGAAGGATTTCCCAGTAATACTGACCATCGGAGGGTTGGGTGTTACCTCCAGTATGGCATTCGAACATCTGCGAAGCCTTGTTATAAAGGCAGTTGGGACAGATTTATTCAAGGAGAGCTAACATGGAAGTAGGAAAGATCGTAAAGGTGGCCGGACCTCTGGTCGTAGCCTCGAACATGAAAAACGCAAAAATTTACGACGTTGTTCGTGTAAGTGAGCAGAGGCTCATGGGAGAGGTTATTGAGATGCGTGGAGACGAAGCTTCCATACAGGTATATGAAGAAACCGGAGGGTTGGGTGTAGGAGAACCGGTTTATTTAACCGGGCAACCTCTTTCAGTGGAACTCGGGCCCGGACTCATTGAATCGATCTATGACGGCGTACAACGACCGCTCGATATTATCAGGGAACAGGCGGGCGATTTAATCACAAGGGGTATTGATATACCTGGACTCAACAGAGTGAAAAAATGGAAATTCCATCCAGTTGTGAAGGTCGGTGAAATCGTCTCACAGGGAGACATACTCGGTACCGTGGATGAGACCGTTTTAGTCAAGCACAGCATTATGGTTCCGCCTGGTATCAGCGGAAAGGTTAAAAAGATAGAAAGCGGTGATTTTCTCGTCACCGATACGGTAGCAGTTATTGAAACGGAGAAGCGTGAAAAAGTTGACATTTCAATGATGCAGCTCTGGCCAGTTCGCCAGCCGCGACCCTATCTCGAGAAGCTCGATCCAGACGAACCTCTCTCAACGGGCCAACGTGTCATCGATGCATTTTTCCCTATCAGCAAGGGTGGAACTGCTTGCGTTCCAGGACCATTTGGTAGCGGGAAGACAGTTGTACAGCATCAGCTCGCGAAATGGGCAGATGCACAAATAATCATCTATGTCGGTTGCGGTGAACGCGGTAATGAGATGACTGACGTCCTCTTAGAGTTTCCGGAGCTCAAAGATCCACATTCAGGCGAACCATTAATGAAGAGAACAGTGCTCATTGCAAATACATCGAATATGCCGGTTGCAGCCCGAGAGGCATCAGTTTATACGGGAATCACAATCGGTGAGTATTTTCGGGACATGGGTTATTCGGTTGCGCTCATGGCAGATTCAACATCAAGATGGGCGGAAGCGATGCGTGAGATGTCCGGAAGGCTTGAAGAGATGCCTGGTGAGGAAGGCTATCCAGCATACATGGGAACTAGAATTGCAGAGTTTTACGAACGTGCAGGAAAGGTTGTTTGCCTCGGAAAAGGGGGTAGAATCGGAGCTCTCAGCGCTATAGGAGCTGTTTCACCACCTGGAGGTGACCTCTCCGACCCCGTTGTACAGTCTACACTCCGAGTTGTGAAAGTTTTCTGGAGTCTTGAGGACAAGCTCGCATACAGGAGGCATTTTCCCGCTATCAGCTGGCTTACGAGTTATTCCCTCTATGTATCCAACCTGAGGGACTTTTTCATTAAGAATTACGGGCAGGAGTGGATCGACTCGATCGAGCTTGCCATGTCGATTCTGCAACAGGAGGCAGAGCTGGAGGCGATTGTGAGACTTGTCGGTCTGGATGCACTTTCCCCGGATAACAGGCTCGTTATGGAAACAGCGAGATCGGTACGTGAGGATTTCCTCCATCAAAATGCCTTTCACGAGATCGATACCTATTCCTCGTTCAAGAAAATGGCACACGTCATGGAGCTCATAATGATCTTTGATGCTGGAGCCAAAGAGGCACTTCAAAATGGAGTCGACGTGCTCACGATCACCAATATGCCCATACGGGAGAAAATTGCGAGGGCAAAGTATATACCTGAGGAAAAGCTCGAGGAATTTGAACAACTCAAGGAGGAAGTCAAAAAGAGCTTTAAAGAGCTCCGAGATAAGGTTGCCCAGGAGGCTTAAATGATAAAAGAATACAATACTATAAGAGAGGTTGCGGGTCCTCTCATGCTCGTTGAGGAGGTGGAGGGTGTCAAGTATGAGGAGCTCGTTGAGATCGAGCTACCCAATGGTGAGCTTCGAAACGGAAGAGTGCTGGAGGTCGACCGGGACCGGGCTCTCATACAGCTCTTTGAAGGAGTAATAGGTGTAAATGTCTTCAATACACGTGTACGCTTCAAGAGTAAGGGGATGGAGCTCGATGTTTCCGAGGATATACTCGGGAGAGTGTTCGACGGTCAGGGAAGGCCTATCGATAAGGGACCGAAAATTATTCCTGAAAAGCGGCTTGATATTAATAGCTCACCAATAAATCCCTATGCTCGTGATTACCCGTCGGAATTTATTCAGACCGGTTTTTCAACGATCGATGGACTCAACACCCTCGTACGAGGACAGAAGCTGCCCATATTTTCAGGAAGTGGTTTACCACATGCAAAGATGGCAGCCCAGATTGCCCGACAAGCCCGGGTCCTCGGCACGGAATCAGAGTTTGCCGTTGTTTTTGCAGCAATGGGTATAACCTTTGAAGAGGCACGGTTCTTTAGAAACGATTTTCAAAAGACAGGGGCCATTGAAAGAACGGTGCTGTTCATAAATCTTGCGGATGATCCGGCGATTGAGCGTCTGACAACCCCGCGACTCGCCCTTACCGCGGCAGAATATCTCGCTTTCGAAAAGGACATGCATGTACTCGTCATACTAACCGATTTAACGAATTACTGTGAAGCGCTTCGGGAGGTATCGGCAGCGAGGCAGGAGGTACCGGGAAGGAGAGGTTATCCGGGTTACCTGTACACCGACCTGGCTTCAGTTTATGAAAGAGCAGGAAGAATAAGGGGCAAGAATGGGTCAATAACCCAGATTCCAATACTCACCATGCCTGAAGACGATAAAACCCACCCCATAGCCGACCTCACCGGATATATTACCGAGGGACAGATCATTTTCTCACGGGCTATGCACCGTCGAGGAATCTATCCTCCTGTGGATGTACTGCAATCACTCTCAAGGTTAAAGGATAAGGGTATCGGGGAGGGTAAGACGCGGGAAGATCACTCCGATGTTTTCAATCAGCTTTTCGCAGCATACGCACGGGGACTCGAAGCGAGGGAGCTTGAGGTTATTCTCGGTGAAGCGGCTCTTTCTGATATGGACCGCATGTACTACAGGTTCGCAGATAACTTTGAAAAGAAATATATTGCTCAGGGTGAAACGGAAGACAGAGACATAGAGCACACGCTCAACCTCGGCTGGGAGCTCCTTTCGGTTATTCCGTCAGTGGAATTGAAGAGAATAAGAAAAGAGTATCTGGAAAAGTATCTTCCTCGATTCGAAAAAGCAGCCCAGGCTGCATCATAATGGGTGAGGGATCCTCGCTATGATACTTGCAATCAATCCGACACGAATGGAGCTTTTACGGCTCAAGAGACGACTTACCCTTGCACAGAAGGGGCACAAACTTCTCAAAGATAAACAGGATGAGCTGGTTCGAAATTTTCTCGAGATAATTGAAGATACAAAGCGGTTGAGAATTCAAGCGGATAAAGAGATACAATCGGTTTATCAGAGCTTCTCTATTGCAGAGGGGGTGGTTGGTGGGGCGGTGATAGAAAGCCTCTTTTCGATGCCAGGTGCACACACCGATGTAAAATCGAAGACCAAATCAATCATGAACTTGAAGGTGCCTGAGTTTGAGGTTGAAATAGCCGGGGATCCCTATGATTACGGTGATGTGCAGAGCTCTGTTCTCGTTGATCGAAGTGTTCGAATGTATGGAGAGCAGCTTCAGACACTGTTGAAGCTTGCAGAGCTTGAGAAGGCATCGATACTGCTTGCCGAGGAGATTGAAAAAACTCGAAGGCGGGTTAATGCACTCGAATATATTCTTATCCCTAACATTATTGATACGATCAAGTACATTACGATGAAACTGGAAGAGATGGAACGGTCAAACCTCACCCGTATAATGAAAGTAAAAGAGGTCATTGCCACAAAAAAGGCTGCTCAGAGATAGATACGTCCTCAAAAACTATTCATCAATAAGCCCTAGTAAAATCTCACTCAATACAACAACAACGTAAGAAGGATTGCACATGAAAAATTTTGTGATGAGTGGTATTCAGCAGATTGGTGTCGGGGTTTCCAATGTTTACAAAGCTTGGCAGTGGTACAAGGAGGTTTTTGGCTTAGATATACGGATATTTGAAGAAAACAGTGTTGCAAAGTTCATGCTTCGGTATACCGGCGGCAAACCACAGAAACGGCATGCGGTTTTGGCGGTTAATCTTCAGGGAGGAGGCGGTTTTGAAATCTGGCAGTACACAGAACGTACTCCCCAACCACCGACATTTGCCATTCAGGCCGGAGACCTGGGTATATTTGCCGCTAAGATGAAATGTAAAAATGTACGGGCCACATTCGATCATTATAGAGAGAAAGGTATTGATATTGTAGGAAGCCAGAGGGATGATCCGCAGGGAAATCCGAGCTTTTTTATACGGGACCCGTACAATAACCTTTTTCAGTTGACAGAAGAAATTGTTTGGTTTAAAGATGAAAAAAAGCCAACCGGTGGGTGCGGTGGAGCATGCATCGGTGTATCCTCAATCGAAAAAGCCCTTTTTCTCTATAAAGATATACTGGGCTACGATACAATCATTTATGATGCATCAGCAAATATCTTTCCGGACCTTGCGGACTTACCTGGCGGTTCCCATAAAATGCGACGTGTTTTATTAAAACCTTCGAAGCCTCGTAAGGGTCCCTTCAGCCCGATTCTTGGTCAAAGCCAGATTGAGCTGTTTCAGGTTTTCAATCGAACGCCTGAAAAAATCTTTAAAGATCGCTTCTGGGGTGACCTTGGTTTTATACACCTGTGTTTCGATATTCAGGGTATTGACAGCCTTTGCAAGGACTGTAAAGAAAAGGGACTTCCCTTTACGGTAGATACAAAAATACCGTATGATATGGGCGGTGCGGTCGGAATATGGTCTTATTTAGAAGACCCGGATGGAACCTTGATCGAATTTGTGGAGACGCATAAAATACCCATATTCAAGAAAATCGGTTGGTACAAAAATTTACAAAAGAGTGATCCTGAGAAACCTCTTCCGGGATGGATGTTGAAAGCCCTCGCTTTCAATCGGGTAAAAAAAATACCGGATTTAGCCGAGACTCAGCAGTAATTTTTTGAAAAAATGATAAAAAGTTCCACCAGAAATGCAGAAAGAAAAAGCTAACAGCACTCAGAAAGTGGTACTGTTTTGTACGAATAATCCCTTCCTCTATAACTCTTTCCCAAAAAAATCCCGAAGGGGCTTTGCTGGAAAAAAAGCCTCTTTAAGGGTAAATGCAAAATTGACTATTCCTAAGATGTGCAACTTTGAGAAAAAGAAAATTGGTTTTGTTATATCCAACATTGATAAAAGTGTTTTTGACAGAATCCAATACCAGTGTTCCTCACCGATGATGTTGAAGACAGGGCCAGTGATTGATAATTTAATTTCAAGATGACAACAAATGCCTCCTTTTACTCGGTTTCTACTACCGATGTCAATTTTGCGCTCTCTCCAGAGGGCTAGATACGAACATCCTTATTTTCAGAAACACCCTGGAAACTTCACATTTTCTATATTATTGACAGGATGTTCTCTTAGTCTTAGCATATTTACAAGGCGGCTATCGTTTTTCGGAGCGAAAAGCAGCGGTTCATATTTCATGGACAAATAGAAAACTTTTTGTAATTTTTTTACGTATAGTGGCAAATCTCGAAATTTAGTAAATATCAAATTGATGAAAGCTGGGGGCATTTATGAAGCCCTCATGATCAATGCCGTTGCTAGATCTGCCGGGCTCGAAGTGATGGTTGGCTGTATGGATGAAGCTGCCATTGGAATAGCGGCAGCGCTCCATTTTACTCTCGCACGGCCCAATGTGTTATATGCCGATTTAGACGGTTTTATAGGCCTTAAGGATGATCCAACTGAGGGAGCGATAATGCTTCGGCGTGGAGTACTCTATGCTTCAGAGAAGCCGGGACTGGGGTTTGAAATGTAAAGATTTCTGATAAAAGATGTTGAAAAGAACATAATATACTGCAGAAAAATAAAGTTGAAATTTCATTATGAACGAGGGGAGGGAGTTATTGATTTGATCCCTCAATTGGGTTGACACAGGGTATACTGTGAATTAGATTAAGTTTTAATATTTTTGGGAGGAGGGCTTTAATATGCAAGAATTCAGCAATGTTATTCAAAAAGCCGATTGGAAAAAGGAGAAACACGTTCCAGTTATTGAATGCCCCGATTCAGTAACCGCTGGAGAATTTTTTGATGTAGTCATATCTCTTGGAAAGGAGATAGCGCATCCGAATACAACAGAGCATCACATTCGGTGGATTGTACTTTTCTTTCATCCTGAAGGGGCCAAATTTCCCTATCAGGTAGGGCGATACGAGTTCAACGCTCACGGAGAATCAGTTGAAGGTCCAAACCAGGGACCGGTTTATACAAATCACTGTGTCATGACCTCTATGAAAACCGATAAACAGGGTGTTCTATTAGCCGCTTCTTATTGCAACATACACGGTCTGTGGCAAGGCAGCAAGGAAATAAAAATCAAGTAATGCGTCTTATCAATTTGCTCTTTACGGGCGTTAAGTTGTAAGTAGCTGGTGAGTCGAGTTTTCGATTGAATTGAGAAAATAGAAAGTGCCGGAATGTGGGGATTTCGGCACTTTTTTTAGGCACTTCGAATATATTGAGGTTGCTTTGAATAATCCAGTACTACATATTTTTTGTACAGGAGTTTAAGTCAAGTTTAAAAAGGTATAAATATGGAGGACTGCTTTATGACAAAAGCAGAACAGTTAGCTGATTACGTCGTACGCACGACTTTTCAAGATATATCAAGGGAAGGAGTAGAGCAGCTGAAGATCCGGGTGCTTGATGCGCTTGGGTGCGCAATTGGTGCTCAGGATGGAGATCCGATTGGAATGATACGTGCGCAGATAGAGGACTTTGGTGGTAGGGGTAGATGTACGATGATCGGTGGAGGAAAAACATCGCCTGATCGTGCAGCATTCTACAACAGTGCTCTGGTTCGGTACCTGGATTACAATGACAGCTATCTCGCAAAAAACGAAACTTGCCATCCCAGCGATAATCTCGGTGCAGTACTTGCAGCATCTGAATATAGTAATGCTGGTGGAAAAGATTTTCTGGTTTCTCTTGCGGTTGCATACCAGGTTCAGTGCCGTCTCAGTGATGTTGCACCTGTAAGGGCAAAGGGATTCGACCATACAACGCAGGGGTCCTACGCAGTGGCCGCCGGTGTCTCGAAAGCTCTCGGATTGAACAGAGAAGAGACGATGAATGCACTTGCTATTTGTGGAACTGGTTTCAATGCTCTCCGTGTAACACGAACCGGTGAGCTTTCCCACTGGAAGGGACTGGCCTATCCAAATACCGTTTTTGGTTGTTTCAACGCTGTCTTTCTAGCTATGAGAGGCATTACCGGTCCAAAATCCGTATTTGAGGGAAACAAGGGTTTCATGGATTCGATATCCGGGCAGTTCGAAATCGACTGGGAAAAAGAAGATCTGGAGATAGTCAGAGGTACGGTGCTCAAGAGGTACAATGCAGAGGTTCATTCACAGTCTACTATTGAGGGAGCTCTTGAGCTGAAGGATGATTTCAGTTTCAAGCCTGAGGATATAAAGCGAATCGAGATCGAAACCTTTGATGTGGCTTTTCACATTATTGGCGGTGGAGAAGAGGGCGACAGGAAGATAGTACGAATAAAAGAGCAGGCTGACCACAGCTTGCCATACATGGTTGCAGTTGCTCTCCTTGATGGGCAGGTGATGCCAGAGCAGTACCTACCGGAGAGAATTGTACGGGACGATGTTCAGTCTCTTCTCCAGAAGATTACGATCAAACCATCTTCGGCGTTGAGCGATCAATTTCCGGCCTCTATGCCGTGCCGTATCCGAATTTACCTTAAAAATGGTACAAGGATCTCTAAGGAAAAGAGAGATTATGAAGGTTTCCATACCAACCCTATGAGATGGGAAGTGGTTGTCGAAAAGTTTAACGCTCTTGTTGGACCGTATACCAAGAAAGAGGTACGGGACGAGATTGTACGCGCGGTTTTAAACCTCGAATCCATAAACATAAAGGGTCTCGTCGACCTTCTCAGCAGATTAAGGAATAGAGTAACTGCAGCCTGATAAGTTCATTGGTTTATTTTTCTTGTAGATTCATTAGCTTTAAAAGGATCAAGCTTCTTGAAATATTTTAATCTGTTCATCTGTAACAACAAGTATATTATTAGTGCCTGGTTATAGAGGTGCAATTGAAAGTTTAATAATAACGAGAAGAGGAGTTTAATGGCTCGAGTTGGTATAATAGGAAGTGGAAATGCTGGTGCAAATACAGCCTTTTTCATCGCTGAGAATGGCGTTTCAGATGTTCTTCTCTATGATGTAAAGGAAGGGCTTTCAAAAGGGAAGGCACTCGATATGATGGAGGCAGCACCTGTGAGGACCTATCGAACAAAGATTGAGGGCACTGATTCTCTTGAAGAATTGTTTGAACTGGACACTATCGTTATTGCTGCAGGTAATGTTCGAAAACCTGAAATGAAGCGGGAGGACCTCTTTGAGGACAATGTGGGTTTAGTACAGGAGCTTGCACAACGCTTGAACGATCTGCCAGTTCAGACTACCGTGATCATGGTAACAGAACCGATCGATCTGATGACAACCGTATTTATTAAAGATTCCGGATTTCCCAGAGAGCAGGTTATGGGTCTTGGCGGCCTCCTGGATTCAACCAGGCTTCGTTACGCAATCTCACGTGATCTCGATGTTTCGATGGAGAACGTGTCAGCTCTTGTCATAGGACGTCACAATGAAGAGATGATAGGGCTTCCAAACTATACCCGTGTTTCGGGAGTTCCCGTCCTAAACTTCATGCTTCCGGATCAATTTGAAATGATCATGGCTGAGATTCGAGATTCAGGAGACTTTATAGTTCGTATGGCAAAACGATCCACCGCCTACTACGCACCATCGGCATCGATTGCTGAACTGGTCGACGCAGTGGTCCGTGACACACGGAGGGTGCTTTCCGTTTCCATTATGCTCAGGGGAGAATATGGAATAGAAGGGGTCGCACTGAGTGTTCCTGCGGTAATCGGTAGAGAGGGTGTTAACAAGGTTTTACTTCCGGAATTACAGGAGACTGAGTTTAAACAGTTGCAATCTTCTGCCAGGAAGATGAATGAATTTCTGGGGAGGAGAATGTAATGGTAAAAGTATCGGTGATCGGTGCGGGTAATGTCGGCGCAACGACTGTCTACTATATAGCGGAGAAGAACCTTGCGGACATCGTTATGGTTGATGTTGTGGAAGGTTTGCCCCAGAGTAAGGGACTCGATTTTCTCCATGCAGCACCACTCAGGCAGTATAATGTTCGAATATTCGGTACCAATAGCATTGAAGAGATTGCGGGTTCAGATGTTGTTGTATTTACGGCAGGGGTGGCGAGAAAACCGGGAATGGACAGGATGGACCTCCTAAAGATAAATGCGAAAATTGCGCAACAGGCAGCAAGGGCAATAGCAAAATATGCTCCTGATGCAGTGGTTGTGGTGGTGACGAATCCGCTAGATGTGATCTGTTTGGTGGTGCTGAAGGAGACCGGTTTTCATTCGAAACGAGTTATAGGCATGGCTGGTGTGCTCGATTCGACCCGTTTTCGTTTTTTCATTGCTGAAGAACTCAACGTATGGCCAGGTGATGTTACTGCCATGGTTCTTGGAGGACATGGAGACAGTATGGTGCCATTGAAACGTTATACTTCAGTTGGCGGCTTTCCCATTGGAGACCTCCTCGATGATGATACTATTGAACAACTGATAGATAGAACACGTAAGGGTGGTGCAGAGGTAATAAACTATCTGAAAACCGGCAGCGCCTATTATGCTCCCGGTGCCTCGGTTGCAAAAATGGTGGAGTCAATAGTGAAGGATGAAAGAAGACTGATTCCTGCATCGGTATATCTAAATGGTGAATACGGGTACAAAAATATTTTCCTCGGGGTACCAATTTATCTCGGAAGGGGAGGTGTTTTGAAGATCGTTGAACTTGAATTGACGGAGGATGAAAAAAGAGCTCTGGATTCATCTGCACGGGCAGTCGAGGAAGGTGTGAAAACATTGGATACTCTCTATAAGCAAAAAGTATTATAAAAAATCTGATTCTGTGCATTGTCCATTACTATTAAAAGTTTTTAAAATTATGCCTGAAAAAATCATAACAAACGATGGGGTCAGGATTCTCATAGATCCAATACCGACAAGTGGGGCCGTTTCAATTGGTGTTTGGGTTGATCTCGGCTCTCGTGATGAGGGTGAAAGTGAACATGGGTTTGCCCATTTTATTGAACATATGCTTTTTAAGGGCACCAAGAGCCGTAGTGCCTACGACATTGCTTCCCAGATAGATCGGATAGGCGGTGAAATTAACGGATCGACCGGTAAGGAGAATACCTATTTTTTTGTGGATGCTCAGGCGGCTTACTGGAAACAGGCTCTCGATATTCTACTCGACATGTACAGCGATTCATCATTTTTCCTAGACGAGTTTGAAAAAGAGAAGCTTGTAATACTTGATGAAATAAACATGTCTATTGACGACCCTGAAGACTTTGTCGGTGATCTCTTCGCCAAAGCACTCTGGGGAGAGCACCCTCTGGGTTTACCTGTATTGGGAAAAAGGGAGGATGTCGGATCGGCTTCAAAGAACGCAATTGCTCAATTTTATAGAGACCATTATACAAAAGACGGTTTGATTATTTCAGTGGCTGGTAATGTCGATTCCGCTGAATTTCAGCAAGCTGTTGAACAACTCCTCAATTCCTGTAATATTAGAAGCTCCAAGGTTGCCACAAATCTGATGCGGGTTACCCATGATTCTCAGTGTGGTATCTCCATAGAGAACCGAGATATAATGCAGGTCAATTTTCTTTGTGGTGTGGAGGGATTTGGTTACCGGGATCCACGGAGGTATCCTGTTGTTTTATTGAACTTGATAGTTGGAAACAGCTTCTCTTCACGCCTTTTTCAGAAGATTAGGGAGGAAAAGGGACTCTGTTATTCAATATCTTCGGGTTCTACGAGTTTCTCGGATTCTGGTGAATTTGTTATCAGCTTTTCTACAAATCTGAAAAATCTTCCCTCTGTTCTCGAAGAATTAAATCGTGAGCTCAAACTGATATTGGAAGATGGTATTTCTGAAGAGGAACTTGCACTGGCAAAGGACAAGTTTAAGGGCAGTTATATTCTTGCAAGAGAGAGTATCGAATGGAAAATGATGAAAATGGCTGTGCAGGAGCTCATGCTCGGTGATCTCGAGCCCGTCCGCACCATGGTATTCCGCCTGGCAGGCACGCGAGGA
>CAYFYU010000020.1:45446-48317 GCA_964347455.1 uncultured Spirochaetota bacterium
CTTATATCCTATAAAGAAACATTTCAAAAAATAGAAGATGTAAGTATTAACGATATTGAAGAGATCGCCTGGGAACTCTTTGGTAAAAGGAAGTTCTGTTTTGCAAGTGTAGGACCAGAGGGTCAGGAACGATATCTTAAGGAATTCCAGTTCTCATTTTCTGTAACTGGCTGATCTACTCAAAATCTTTTCAACTGTGTCAACGGTAGAACCTGCCTCTTCCAACAAAAAGAAAAAAGGTTGTAAAAAATCGTTTTTACCATTTAAATAGGGTGTTAGTCCATTCTTATGATACTGAAAATATATAGAATCAACAGGAAAAATCCCCTTCCACGATATATGACAGAAGGTGCTAGTGGGATTGATCTCTTCGCTTCCCTTGAAAATCCGGAATCCATTGCTCCAAATGAGTATAAGCGCATCCCAACAGGTATTATCATCTCATTGCCAAGTGGATATGAAGCACAGATTAGACCGAGAAGTGGCCTAGCGCTCGAGTCCGGTGTTACAGTATTGAACTCACCAGGTACTATTGACGCTGACTATAGAGGTGAGATTGGGGTAATTCTTATTAACCATGGTAAGAGAGCGTTTCAAGTGACAAATGGAATGAGGATTGCACAAATGGTCATTTCGTCATACATGGCCACTGAGATTGAGGAGGTTTTACAAATCGAAGAACTCGAAACAACAGGAAGGGACAGCAGTGGTTTTGGGCATACGGGGTTAGAGTAATGAAGGATAATGAATGCATCCGTATTATACCGCTGGGCGGCTGTGAAGAGATTGGAAAAAATATGATGATCATCGAAAATGATGATTCGATATTGATTGTGGATGCAGGAATTAAGTTTCCAGAAGAGAACATGCCCGGAATAGATTTCCTTATACCTGATTTTTCCTATGTTGCCAATAACAGTGACAAGGTTAAGGCGATTATACTGACACACGGCCATGAGGATCATATTGGAGCGCTTCCTTACCTTCTCAGAGAGATCAACCCGCCAATATACGGAACAAAACTAACCCTTGGATTTGCGAAAAATAGAATCGAAGAACTCTCTCTGCCCTTTGAACCGCACTACATTGAAATCGTTCCGAGACAGAAGCTCTCCTTTGGTAAGCTAATAGCTGAAATTTTCCGTGTCTGTCATTCTGTTGCTGATGGAGTAGGCATAGCTTTTCACACACCCTACGGGATAATCGTACACTCAGGGGATTTCAAGTTTGATTTTACTCCCATCCATGATCATCACTTTGATTTCTTTAAAATTGCTGAATACGGTGAAGAGGGTGTATTGCTCATGATGTCTGATTCGACTAATGCGGAAAACAAGGGATATACACCGTCAGAACGGGAATTGAGCAGCCCTCTTTCCGATGCCATTTGCGGTTCAGAAAGGAGGGTAATCGTTGCTACATTTGCTTCAAACGTTCATAGGATTCAACAGATTTTCGATATTTGCCATAAAGTCGGAAAAAAAATTGCTGTTTTCGGTAAAAGCCTGGAAAAAAATATCCTGCTAGCAAAAAACTACGGTTATCTGGAACATGATAGGAACCTTTTGATTTCCCCTGAAAAGACAAAGGGATATCCTCAGGATAAAATTGTCATACTGACAACGGGGTCTCAAGGTGAGCCGATGTCCGCATTGTCGAGGATCATACAGGACAAACATACATTGCTCAAGATAGAGAATGGAGACACCGTAATTCTTTCAGCGTCAATCATTCCTGGAAATGAAAAAACAGTATCCAGGATTGTAAACAGCCTGTTCAGGAAAGGTGCCAATGTCATCTATGAAGGTTTCGAAAATCTCCATGTTTCCGGTCACGCTTCTCAGGAAGAGCTTAAGCTTCTTCTGGCCATTACCAAGCCAGATTATTTTATGCCGATACACGGTGAATTAAAACATCTTGTTCACCATTCGAATATTGCCAAAACTATGGGGATAAACGAAAAGAATATCATACTGGCACAGAATGGGGATGTCGTCACTGTTAACGACAGGGGTGTAGCCATTACCGATAAGGTGGATGTTGAAAATGTTTACATTGATGGAAGGGACGGTGGAGACATCGAAGGCACAGTTTTAAAGGAGAGAAACAGGCTTGCTGAAGACGGAATTGTGATGATAGTTCTATCGCTCTCCATAGAGGATAAAGGCCTGATGTATCCTGAGATATTTGCAAAAGGTCTTATAGCAGAGCGGGAAGGTGAAGATTTATTCAAGCGGGCGAAGGATGTTGTATTTAAAGAGGTCAGAAACCAGATACGTGGAGGGATAATAGAGAAGGATGTGCTGAAAGAGGCGGTTAGGAACGTATTAAAAAACTATTTTCAAAAAGAGCTTTCACGATTTCCCATCATTGTACCTGTTATTGTCGAGGTATGAACTATGTGCTTGACTTTCCTCATTGCCTATGGAAAGTTTTTCGTAACGAGGAGGTGTGGAAATGACAACAAAGATGGACCACCCGAAAGATGGAGACTGGGAAGAGGCAGCACCGCTGGAAGATATTCCAGATGGACAGTTATATAGCGTTAAGGTTGGAAAGAAAACGGTTTTGCTTTTGCGCTATGGCGATGAGGTATTTGCGACCGGCTCAAAGTGCCCACATTACGGAGCACCATTAAAAGATGGGATTCTGCTCGATCACACGGTTACCTGTCCATGGCATACTTCTCAATTCGAACTGTCCAGTGGCCAGTTAAAATCCCCACCTGCACTTGACGACTTACCCTGTTATGAAGTAAAAATTAAAGACGGAAAGGTTTATTTGAAGATGATGAAATATACCAAAGAGTTTTTTTTATTTATTTTTATAACAGCAGTATTCGGCGGAGTTTATGCCCAGAATCCGGAGCCG
>CAYFYU010000021.1:0-276 GCA_964347455.1 uncultured Spirochaetota bacterium
ATGAGACCTATCGTAAAGTCAGAAACCGCTTCGGCAAGTCTTCCCGGTAAATTGACAACGGCAATCCCTTTTTTCTCAGCAGCGGTAGTATCTATGTTCGAAAGTCCTGTTCGTAAAGTACCGATTATTTTAAGTCGGGACGCGGCACTTATGAGATCGGACGAAACAGGACAGAAATGAACTATAAGAATATCTGCGTCTTTAACAAGACGCCAGATTTGTTCTGGTGGGTCAACGGATATTGGACCTTCTTTTTCAATTTGCAAATTCAGCACC
>CAYFYU010000021.1:325-25879 GCA_964347455.1 uncultured Spirochaetota bacterium
TTAAATCTCCTACAAGTACTATCTTCATAAAAAACCTCGATTTGTGTAATTTACAGAAATATCCTTTTGAGTGGGGGATCATCCGGTATTCATGTACTTCACGAGGGTAAGCTTATTTATCCTGTTTTGTACATATTCGTAATGAATCTCATCCATCATTTCCTTCATGATATAGATTCCGAGCCCTCTCTCCTTTGACTGTGAGAAATGGTCATTGAGATCAACCTCATCCTGTTCAATTGGATTAAATCTTTCGCCCTCATTTTCATATATTATGATGAACTTCCCATCTTCAATTCTACATTCTATGCTGAATCCAAGATGTTCATCGCTGCCAAGAGAATGCTCGATAATATTTGCGCACCACTCATCACAGGAAATTTCGATCTTCGTAATGTCCGATTCGTCTGCTCCGGCTTCCTTTGCCTTTTTTGAAATAAAATTTCGTGCCTTTGAAAGATTTATGAGATCCGCTTCGAGTCTTATTTTTTCATCCTTCATCCTCAAACCCCACAGTTCAGCGCCCCGCTATTCAGGACTTACTGAACCCTTTTCTGTTATCTGTACAATACCTTTACAGCCAGAACAACGATACCTTCCCGAGTCAGGTGCTTTGAGTTTTTTGTCACAATGTGGACAGTTGAATATGAGGGGAAAATGCACACCACTCTCCGGTGGTGCTGATTCTTCTCCTTTTTTATCCTGAGATTGTGATGGGGTCTCTCTTGTGGTTCCCGCCGGAACCCTTCGTTCTGTTGCCAGACCTTCAGCCCTATGTTTTCTATTTAGAATCTGAATCGCTGAATCAAGATCATTCGCAATCTTAAAATAATCTGTAAAACCGAGAACCTGAAAGACCTCCATGGCCTTATTCTGAAGGCCAAAGAGTACCATATCCCCCTTTCTCTGTCTTAGATTCTTCAGAAATACGGTAAAAGCTCCAATGCCGGTGCTGCTAATATAGTCAAGGCCGTCACAGTTGAATAGAATCTTTTCTATGCCTGATTCAATGAGTGAATTTACATGGGACTGAAAATCAGGAGAGTTATAGGTATCGAGATAGCCTGAGAGTATAAGCTGAACAGTTTTCCCATCACCACCGACCTGCATCGGTGTGATTTTCAGGGAATCCTTTATCCTGATCTCTTCCATCTCCATGCCCTGGTTTAACAGAAGTATAAAACAAATATAGAGGCTTTTTCAAATAATTTACAGCTATTTCTCCTTCACCTTCATCACCAGCAGTGTCATATCGTCATACTGCTCAGTATCACCGGTAAAAAGAAGCACATCATCTATGATTGATTTGGTAATCGATCCCAGTGAACCTGCTGCTGGAACAACGGCAGTGAGTCTTCCCAAACCATACTCCTCTTTTTTACGATTACGAGCCTCACAGATCCCATCGGTGAAGAGTATGAGGGCATCACCTCTTGCCAGTTTTAAGGGCATTTCCTCTTTGTATGTCATATCGGGCATCACGCCTATTGGTATTGATCCGTTATTGGGTCGTATCTCGATGCAGGTACCTTTTTTTGCCCGATACACCATAATTGGGCCATAACCTGCATTGATATAATGAAAAGAAAGGTTCTTGAGATTAAAGACACCAAAGAGTAAAGTGGCAAACCGGTCGTCTGATATATCAGCTGAAATGGTACTGTTCATCAACGTCGCCACACGGGAGGGATCATTAACGCCGGAGTGTATGAGAGACCTGAAAATCGTTCGTATCATAATCATCATGAGTGAAGCAGGAACCCCCTTGCCTGCTACATCACTCATAATAAGACCGTAATATCCGCCCCCTATCTCAATAAAATCGTAGTAGTCACCTCCAACACCGGTCGCCGCCTTGTAATAACCCTCAATACTCAACTGGTCTGTCTCGATCCCGGTGGTGGGCAACATATTTTGTTGGATGTTTCGCGCAATGTCAAGCTGCTCATCGAGCTTTGCCTTCTTTTCCATTTCACGTTGATAAACAAGGAGGCGTTTTGTCATACGGTTGAACTCATCAGCAAGGAGTCCAATTTCGTCTCGCGCCTTTACCCGAATCTTATGTTTGAGATTTCCACCGCCTATGATATTGGCACCTGTTGCCAGCGTTTTAATCGGCTTGATCGTCACAGTTGCCATAAAAACCGCACCTGCAATGCCAATTACAATGGTGACGACGGTGATGATTATCGTATTGACAATGCTCGCTCGACGTACCTCACCAATTGTCCTAAAAATACTGTCAGTCGAATACCCGATCCGAACCGTCCCTATCCTCTGATCAGCAAAGGTAACCGGTGACGCAAGATTATAAACCTCCGAAACTGTATCAGGTGAGAACTCCGGCTGGATCACGACGGTGTCGCTTTTTGAAACCATCTGCGTGAAATCATCGGTGTAAATAGTTCCCCGCTCCTCGATATCTGAATGGGCGATCACCCTGTTGTTTTTATCAAGTATAATACTGTACCTTATATCCTCATTTTCCATGGTTTTGCTAATGAGCGACAGGAGAAGGAGTTCATTATTATCGAGGATGCCCTCGCGGGCAACATTTGTCATGTTTTCCAAAGAGAGTTTTGCCTTATCGATCATCTGATTTGCTAGGGCTCGCCTCTCATGATTGATGGTCATGATGCTCAGCATGCCGCTTATCCCCAAAGTCAAGAGCAGCACCAATACACCTATTAGTATGCTGAACTTAAATCGGAGACCGAATTTCCTTTTTCCAAAAATATCCCCTTTCATGGTGATCCCTCTACTCTTCATCAGATACTTCCATAGTATTCTTGTAGTTACGTATAAAACTACAAAGCACAGTATTCCAAAAAATAGGTACAGCGCAATACGTAACAGTATATTCGAGCGTAAACGAAATCTTCCGGCTTCCCACCTGAGAAATGTCACTGCATCCTCCAGGTCAGGAGGAAGCGGTTTCAGTCGAACAATTGCACGAGATGTTTCACTAATGTTTCCTGCACGGTCAATAGCCGCTATATTGAAAATCCATTCCCCACCCTCCATTGATTGAAAGCGTGCCTTATTCTCTTTTGTAAGGATCTGAGAACTGTCAACAACGGCCTTTTCTTTTAATAGTTTAAAATGATATCCCTCGACGTCAGATTCCCTCGAGGTCCATTCAAAAACAGGGGCGTTATCCTTATAGAATCCTTTTTCATCCAAAGGGGGCACTGATAGAACAGGTGCTTCTGGAGGTGTCAGATCTGCTACGAGAGGTAGTGTGAAGGTGTTTGAAAGATTTCCCGCATTATCCATAGCACGAATGTGTAGATACCAGATTCCCTCCTCCTTAACTCTCAAGTGTAAACTATTCATGCTGGAAGAGAGATTCATAATTTCGGGCTCATAGATCTTGCTTCTGTTGAACTCGTAGCAATACCCTGCAATTCCTGATGAATCGGGTGGAGAAGACCATTGTACAACTTTTCCCCCTCTGCCGATGAATCCATGCATGGGGGACAAAAATTTTACCGGGAGGACTCTTTTGTCTGGACCGGTAAAACCAATGCCTTCACCATCCTGCCAGATCTGATACAGCTCTCTTTCTTTCTGGAAGGGAAGATGATGAACAATGTCAACATCGACCACTGGAAGCGGACCGAACTCTTCCATATCCCCAGTCCCTCGGACTGTGTAGTACAGTCTTTCCCTTCCGTCCCTCTCATCGATATAGAATATGTAAAGTTCCTTCTGGAGCTTCAAAATCTTTGGCTCACGCGCACCAACCATTGACCCGTTTACCTTCCGCTCCGGACTAAGGGGCCTTCCCAACAGGTTGAACTCTTGGTAGTACACACCCATGGTACCATCCCGATCACTCTCCCATATGAGCGAAAAATGGTCATTCTCAAATAACAACTGTGGTCGTGTGTCCTCGCCGTCACTGCTATCGGTAAGATTTATCGGGAGCCTCCAGGGTTTCCCGAGATCATCGGTCATTGCCACGTAAATATCGAACAGTGGTGTACGGGATTTTGAGAAGGGACGTGCCTGCCATGCAACGATGTAGTTACCCTGATAGTAGGCCACAAAAGGAAAGAATGAACCGGTGAAGTCCCCAGGCAACCTAAAAGGCTTTGACCAGTTTTTCCCCTTATCTCTTGAGAAAAGGTAGTAGAAGTCAATTCTTCTTCCCTCGCTTTCGGTGTGATAAGTCAAAACCAGATCGCCATTCACCATGAATAAGCTGGGATGGAAGCTAAAATTTCCCGGCTTGACCAATCTTCTACCCTCAGACCAGGAGATACCTCCATCGGCACTCTTCCTGAAATGTATACTACCCTCAATTTCGTTCCATACCAAAAATAAGTCTTCTCCCTCACGCAGTAGATCGTAGTGGTTGTAGAACCCCTCACCAACCTCAATCCTTTCAAGAATGGTACGAGGTCCTTTAAAATTCTGAAAATCTTCTGTGCTATAAGTGATCAGTGAAGATTTACTACCCGACCTCTCCAGGACAAATACTAGGAAGCTATCATGATAGTGCACCATCCTGACATCTGAATAGGTGGACCGGAGGCTGTTATGCAGAAGGTATGAGGGGTCGTCCCAAAAGTATAATGCACCAGCGGATATTGGAACGCTCAAAAGTATTATTAAGAGAGGAAGAATTCTTTTCATTAGTTCCTTTGAGCAATTTCGAGCCTCTTATATGCCCTTTCAATGTTGATTCTCGCATTATCATGAGAGGGATCGAGCTTCAAGACCTCCTCCCATTCAGTAATTGCCTCTCTATACAAACTATTCATGAACAGAGTCACGCCTTCGAGGTAATGCTTCTTAATCTTAATCCGCAAAGCCTCACTGCCTTCCGAATAGGGGTCATCGAGTCCAGAAGCTGACTTTTGTAAGTTTCGTAATTTCATCTCGGCTTTTGATAGATCGATACGCACAGCGACCAAATCGCGGTTGAGCTCCAACGCTTTCCTCCACATTTCTATCGCATCCTCGAGTTGCTCGTTCTGATAATACCCAATGCCCTTGCGGTAATACCTCTCGGATTCTCTACGCTTTTTATCCGTCCGGTTAATACTCTCTTGAGGTGGGGCGGCCTGTTGAAGAAGAGTATGGGCTTCTCTGTATTCCGGTGTAACTTGTAGGATGAGCTTCAACTTCGCCTCTGCCTTTCTGTGTTCGCCCAGTCGAAGAAGTGAAACCGCATCATCATACATACCAGCAATGATTTCTTTAGAGAGACCGGGATCAATTTTACCCAGCACCTTTGTTAAATTGATCTTCGCCTCTTCATTAAAGGGAAAAATAAGGAGGATTTCCTCCCAGTATCTTACTGATTCATGGTAATTCCCTCTCCCATAGGCCTGATTACCGAGCATTTTGAGATTCTCAACGAGCTTATAAAATGGGGAGTTCGGCGGTACCACCTTTTCCTTTTCTCTTTTCAGCGCAATGGTAACTCTCACAATGTATTCTTTTATCTGGGTATTCTGAGGGTCCAACTCTAAACCCCGGTTCAGCTGAGAAAGTGACTCATTGTATCGGTTCAAGTTATAGTATTTAATTCCCTCCCGAAGATACTGACCAACAAGATCCGTATTTCGTTCCTGCCGAAGCAACTCCATCTCACTGATGACATTGCGGATCTCCCCAATGAATCGCCTTGACTCCTCCTCCCGAAAATTCATGGCAAGTGCGTTTTCAAACTGGTCGAGTGCATCAATAAATCTACCTTCACCGTATAATCGGACGCCGTTTTCAAAATAACTTTGAGCAGTAGAGATAAACTTTTCCCGTTCCTTCTCCTTGAATGATATCTTTGAAAGAAAGAGCAAAGCCTCATCATCATCGGGCATTAATTCTAGTATTTCCTGCCACTTCAATCTTGATTCTCGGAGTCTGTCCTGTAGAAAAAGTTCGCGCGCTGATTCCCGAATGAGCTCTGTTCGCTTTTCCTGGAGTGCTATGCCTCCCTCAGCATACTCCATACCCTTTGTGATTAGACGGGCGAGATACCCATTCTTGGGACTGCTGTTTTTTTTAACGTAAAGAAACCGTTCGTATGCGTCGGCTGGCCTACTCTCTTCAATGAGTCTGAACCCTTCCTCAAGATACCCGGTCAGTTCCTCATACCTGTATAGAGCATCCTCTATGAAACGCTGTACCTCATCATTACCGGGATCGATACGCAAAGCCAGACTCCACCTCGCGACAGCTCCAAGATAGTAATGCTCACTATAGAAAGCTTTCCCCTCACTTACGTACCGGTCGAGCAGCTGTACGGCTTCCTGCTCATCTCCATGGAGATTGACAAAAAAAAATGAGATTACAATAATGAAACCCACAATAACTGCTGCACGCATCCTTATTTCCATCTCCCAATATTCATTTTATCGACATTGAGCTTTGGGATCAACACGGATTCACCTTTGAAACTCTTGAAAAATATATTTTTCAGTATTACATATAAACCCATGAACAGATACAAACTTTTGGCACTTGATCTTGACGGAACACTCCTCAACAGCAGTGAAGTAATTAGCAATACCAATCTTCGATTCGTTCGGAAAGCATCGCAGGATGGAATCAGAATCATCATAACGACAGGCCGAAGCTACGCATCGGCATATAGATACATCCAAGAAGTCGACGTTCCTGATCCATCTATAACCTATAACGGTGCTGTCATTTATAACGGAGATCGAGTGCTCAGGACCAGGACATTAGAGCAAGATTTAATCTACCGAGTTTTGAAAGAACTCAACTCCATGGAACAGGCGCCAGTGGTTTATACGCTTGACGAAAAGAGATACTATGAAAATCTTGGTGCAAAAACCAAGACTTTTTTTGAATTTTCAAAAGGTATACAGAGGGAAACCATCCACCTCGACAATCTACTAGAGCAAGAATGGAAAAAGGTTATCAGAATTAGCGTCATCACCGATGAAGATACCCTTAAACTGCTTGACCAGGAATTTAGCAAGAAATTTGGTCAAAGCGTAAAAACGGTTCAAACATTCTTCCCTGATTGGGATTTCTGGATATTCGAGATACTGGATCATAAATGCTCAAAGGCGAATGGCTTAAACTTTATATGCTCCCGTTACGGTATTGAACAAAATGAAGTCATTGCTATCGGCGACAACCGCAACGATATTGAAATGATAACCTGGGCAGGATTGGGTGTTGCAATGAAGAACAGTTTACCGGATGTCACCAAATGGGCAGACTACATAACTGAAAAGTCAAATAACGAAAATGGTGTTGCCGAGGTCATTGAGCGGTATATTTTTTCCTCCCCTAATCTTTGATAAATGCACGGTACAGTTTTTGGAGAACTTCAAGCTTTCTGTCCGCATAGCTAATGAGCGGGCTTGTCGGATGTGACTTTACAAAATTTTCCAGTCGACCCAGACACTGCCTCAGCTCATAGGAGGCCTCCTGCTTTTCAAGCTTTGCATTGGAAAAGAAAAAATTGATGAATCCGTCGGTTTCCTCCACGGCATTCCGATACCCGTATTGAACATTGGCGTTTCTATCAACTCTCATCCCGTCATCGTTTGAGAGATCCTCCAGAAATGCACCGAGAAATTCAGAGAGTATGATAAACTTTTTTTTATACAACTTCGATTTTCCCGAACGGATCAGCTTTTCACACTTTTGAATAAGGACCCCGTACTTGCCGAGAAACTCCTCATAGAGGATACTCTGATACGGTCTCTCACGGATACTTCGACGATGGAGACCTTTTTCATAAAAATCGGAAATGAGAAGGTGGGAATGCTTCACGATAATGTTGTATGATTTCTGATCCTGTTCCTCATGTTCACGCTCCTTACGCCGGAATTCCATGTATCGGTTGAACGCTTCCTGTTCCCTGCGTTGACGCTCCCTCACACGCTCAAGGACAACTGAATAAACCTTTTTCCTGATCCTCTGCGCCAGATCCTGTGTCTCCGAAGCACGGCTATCCAACTGGCTCTCCAGATGAAGTTTTACGGTTTGGTAAGCATCGTTGATTTTCATCATCATGGTGTGTGCAATATCTTTTTGATCAGGATTGGAATCGGGATGGTATTTTTTTGCAAGTGCCCGGTATGCTTTCGTCACCTCGGCTAATGTGGCTTGCTCACCTATGCCGAGAATCCTATATGCACTGAGAATATTTTCCATCTATTCCATTTTTCTAAAGGTCTGGGTGGAGCAACCTTCGGAAGGATTTACCTTCGCTGAACATAACTGTATAGATCCCCATAGCTGTAGAATAGCTCCCCGCTCAAAAGGTCTACACTTTCAGATGCACCCCCATCTTTTCTGAGAAAATCGTTCAAAAGCTCTCCATCACCATTCCGGTGAGTATGAGGATAGCGGAGATTCATCCTCAAAAGCGAGACGCCCCGAGAACCGTAATGAACCATTATAACAGTTCCATCGTCAAGCACATCCGAGACCATCCCAACATGGGTCACGCGATTCCCGCTGTTAGGAATTGTGTTTTTAAAGAAAGCGAGATCACCCTTCTGAGGACTTATGCTACCGTATACGTGGCCACTGGAATAAAGAGTTCTGTAGAGGTTCTCGGTAATCCATCGGTCTGAGTAACGCTTTAATGTAACAGAATAACCCTGCAAACGGTACAGGCCAAGCACAAAACCTGAACAATCATTGCGGAAAACATCATTTTCATCTGCAAGGTTACTCTTCCCCAGATACCTCATACCCGCTTCGACGATCGCATCGCGTTTGAGGTATTCCTCTTTTCGCGAATCCTCCAGGTATATGAGTGGTGAGACACATGACGTAAGGACAAATATCAAAATAGAGAGCATGAATAATTGAATCTTCATGACCCTGAAGCGCTCCTCGATAAGGTGATCCATTTCACTTAGATAAGGCAAACATCATCATATTCCGATAACAAAAATAATGATAAAAAAGTACGCGGCGATAATACCATATTGATATAATAATCCATGTTCACCGGCACTGCCATACTTTCATCTCACCTCTTGTTCGTTCCCATCTAATTGTGCAAACCAAGCAATTGCATAAATATAAACCAGTTTATGAGTATCATCCAACCAAAGATAACTGTGGGCTCAGTCGACCACAGTCACCTCATACCCATTTCCCTGAAGAGCCCTTGCAGCCTCGGATGCCTCTTTTTTCTGAGCAAATCCGAGCCGCAATACACCTCCCTCTCCCTCGCGAACATTGACAATTTCGATATCCCTGATATTGACTCCTTTGTAATAGATAATATTGGTAATCTTTGCGAGCTCCCCCGGGCGATCCTGAACTGAGACCCGAACGTCAACGAGGGGTTTTAAAAATCCTTTGCTGTACCGAGGAATGGTCTCTCTCTCCTTTTTTGCCCTTCTAAAAGCCCTATCGAGATATTCCTCATTTTCAAGATTCTCCATCACCTGGTCCAGGCTCTGCCGGAATTCACCAAGCGCGTTTTTAATCTCAGACTTATTCGATTGAATGATATCACGCCACACACTGTAACTCGATGAGGCTATTCTTGTCATATCCCTGAAGCCGCCGGCAGCCAGGTTTCTGAAGAGATCATCGTCCTTGTCGGCAAGGTGGTTGATAAGGGATACGGCAAGAAGCTGCGGCATGTGGCTTACGCAGGCAGCAATTCGGTCATGGAGTTCTGCAGGCAGAATCATAACCGTGGCCCCGAGCATCGACACAAGCTGGGACAGTTTTTTTGTTACCCTCTTTGGTGTAGTCTCCAGAGGTGTCAAAACATAGACAGCATCGTAGAAGAGATATGGATTGGAGTTTTCTACTCCTCGCAGTTCACTGCCTGCCATCGGATGACCTCCAATGAAATGGAGCCCTCTTTTGGCATGGCTTGCAGCGATTCGGGATATAACCGTCTTTGTGCTACCAACATCGGTGACGATAGTATTCCTTTGTGCATGTTCAAAAACGATGGGAATCTTCATACCAATATCCACTAGAGGGGTACAGATAAATACAACCTGACTGCCCTCCAACGAATGAGGAAGTTCAGTATAATCGAATCCCCGATCGATAATGCCCATCTCTTCTGCCCTTATCAGGGTTTTTTTCCCACTCACCCCCTTTACCCTTATGCCACACTTGTGAAGTGCTGAACAGAGAGAGCCGCCGATCAATCCAACTCCGATTACCGTGACCTCATGTATATCTTCCACCATAGTGAAACTCCATTTGTAACGAAAATACTCTAAACAATGTATCTGCCAACAGCTTTCGCTATAATCCGCAGCTCCTTCATCATATCATTGAATTGGTCTGGAAACAGCGATTGAGCACCGTCTGATTTTGCATGTTCGGGGTCGTGATGAACCTCCACGATTATTCCATCGGCACCTGCAGCAATGCTCGCCCGTGCCATGGGAATAACCTTGTCTCGGATACCGGTACCATGCGAGGGATCCGTGAAGATTGGCAGATGGCTCAACTTCTTAATCACCGGCACAGCACTGATGTCGAGGGTATTCCTCGTGTAGTTTTCAAAGGTTCTTATGCCCCTCTCACAGAGTATAACATTATTATTCCTTCCCGATAGTATATACTCGCTTGCCATGAGCCACTCTTTTATCGTTGCAGACATTCCCCTTTTAAGAAGAACCGGCTTTGCTACTTTTCCCAACTCCCTAACCAGTTGAAAATTCTGCATATTTCTTGCCCCGACCTGCAATATATCGGTGTACTGCTCAACAACTGGTATGTGGTTCACATCGATGACCTCGGTGACTGCGAGCAACCCGAAACTATCCGCAGCTTCACGTAAAAGCTTCAGCCCCTCCAATCCGAGACCCTGAAAGGAGTAGGGAGAAGTCCGAGGCTTAAAAGCACCTCCTCGCAGTATCTTAGCGCCGGAACGCTTGACTGCCTCAGCAATGACCATGATCTGCTCTTTGCTCTCAACTGCGCACGGACCTGCCGCAACAACCACCTCCCTGCCACCTATCAATAAGTCCTTTGCCTGAATAACCGTATCTTCTCTTTTGAAGGAGCGCGAGGCGAGTTTATAGGGCTCGGATATACGAACAACTTCGTGAACTCCTTCCAGCACTTCCAACTGCCGTATATCGATACCCGTTTTATCTCCAATGGCGCCAAGTATCGTGTGGGTCACGCCGTCGGAGCGGTGAATTTCAAAACCCATCTCCTTTAGATGGTTTGTTACATTCTGTATCTGATCCTCTGAAGCTTCTGGCTCCATTACAACGACCATTTTTTCCTCCTTGAACTTCTCCGAGCTGCTTACCACAGAATGTTCGAAAAAAAAAAGGCTGCATCAACCTGCAGCCCTCTCTTTTCGTGTACCCGAGATACACCTGCAGGTTATGGCGCAAATTCATACGTATAATAATAGTAATACCCGCTTACGTCGGTATTCATGTATTCAGACATTTTTCCCTCTCTTCCTATGAAGTATTACATAGGCAGACTTCCCTGTCAAGTACCATCGAGCTTTGTGTAGCGATAGGATATATCCTTTAGCGCGGAGTTCATAAATGAAAATATACCTGCGAATCCGGGTAAAATGAATAGAGTGGCACATGAGAAGATGAACATAATAAAGAGGAACAGGAGTGAATCAAGAGTGAACTCAAAATTATCAAATGATACGAAGAGCGATTTTTTCATCACCTTCCAGATAGATTCGTCCCTATTGAGAATTATAAACGGATATACCCAGAATAGTATAAAGATGAAAAAGACAAGCATCCAGAAGTTTAATGCTGCAATGAAAACTGAGATATCGTTACTGATAATAAATATATAGAAATAGATGTTTGTTGCGATGGCACCAATAACGACGGAAAAGAAGAGGGATACGGACAGTGAGCGCCAAAAATATCGCCTTATGGATCTGAATAGATAACCAAAGTCACGAGTTTCATGGAAGACCACCCGCTGTGTAAAATCACTTACACCACCAAGAGAGCCAAAGAGGAAAATAAAGGAGAAAAAGAGCATCACTCCATACAGGTAGAGTCTAGAGTTATCGAGCGTTTTTTCACTGTTGAAAAAAAGAATTTGTATTACGTTCTCTTTTGTTCCTTCCACAAGGAGCGTCAGCAATGGCTCTTCATTTGTCCCTCGAACGGTGAGCGACTCGCCGAAGTTTGGTAGATCGCTGTAACCAATGGCGATTTTTTCGAGAGTAGAAATCGAATCATCCCTATAAGAGAAGAGGTATCTTCGTGCAATGTTAAAATCCTGACGCTTGAAAACGTAGACCCTGCCGTCCTCACCTGAAACTACAGCGATTGCCAGCTTGTCATATGGGACATGGACTTGCACAACAGAAATATTGAAGGAATCAAGATATCCGATACCATAGGGAACTATCCTGACCAATCCATAAATAAACCCAAGCAACGGTATGAGAAGTATGAGATTCACAATGAGGAATCTTTTTACGTTGCTACGGGAGAGAATGAGGAATTTTAGATATGTACTCTTCGTCATATATTTTTTTCCTATTTCTTATGTAAATAAACATTTTTAATGGGCTAATTTCAAGTTATTATTATTATTCATTTACAAGTAAATTAGAAATGTAACAACCGGGTGCATTTTATGACACAAAATCAGGATATAGAAATAAACGTTGTAGGGTTTGGAACTGTAAATATACAGGCGAATACGAGTATTCTTGAGCTTAAAGCCGAAATAGCCTGGAAGGAAAATTCCTATGCACCGGTGGTTGGGGCACTGCACAATAACCGTGTAACAGGTCTTGAGTACAAAATAAAGAGAAAATGCACCGTTCAATTTCTCACCACAAAGAGTGAAGATGGGGCCGACTTGTACCGAAGGAGTCTTTCCGTACTGCTCCATGCCGCTTTTATCGACGTTATGGACAGTAAGGGAACTCTGAAGATAGAGCATTCCATGGGCAATGGATTCTATTACACCTATTTAAACGGGGAAGCCTTACCGGCCCGTACTGTGAAAAGGCTCGAGTATCGGATGAGAGAGCTCGTTGATCAGAATATCCCCTTTCAGAAACGTGAAATCGAGGTAGAGGAGGCAACTGATATATTTCATAGGGTTGGGGCATGGGATCGCTACTACCTCGTGAAATATGGAGGTAGACCGAAAGCGATCATCTACAAGCTCGGAGAATGTTACGTGCTGTCCCAGGGTCCACTGGTCCCGAGTACGGGATACCTGAAGCTCTTCTCTCTCATGTCCTACCCGCCAGGACTCATACTTATCTTTCCTGAAATTAACAAACCCCGTAAGCTGCCACAATTTATCGATCAGAAAAAGTTGTTTCAAATTTACTCGGAGCAGCGTGAATGGAGTAGAATTCTCCAGGTGGACTCTGCGGGGAAGCTCAACCGATTTATTATCAAAAAAAAGATCTCCGACCTCATATGGCTCTCAGAGGGACTCCATGAGAAAAAGATTGCAAATATAGCAGACATTATAAGGAAAAAGGCGCGGAATCAACCTGTTGTGTTTCTGGCCGGTCCATCATCATCGGGAAAGACAACATTTGCAAAACGACTTACCATACAGCTTCTTGCAAACGGGATCAGTCCCAAGGTAATTAACCTTGATCATTACTATCTACCCAGAGATCGTATGCCAAAAAACGTGAAGGGCGAAATAAACTATGACAGCCTCTATGCCTTGGATTTAGAGCTGATCCGGGAGCAGTTGGAAGCCCTGCTCAAAGGGAAAAAAATTTTGATCCCACACTATGATTTCAAGACGGGGTACAGGGAGAAAAAAGGGACCGAGATGCAGCTCAACAAAGACGAGGTGGTCATCGTTGAAGGTATACACGGCATGAACAGGGAACTTGCCCAACTCATTGGCATAGAACAGCCCTTCAAAATTTATATAAGTGCATTGACCCAGCTGAATATAGACGTCATAAACCGTATTCCCACAGCAACGGTTCGACTGATCAGGAGAATCGTGCGGGACTGCTATTTCAGATACAGTAGCGCACGACAGACAATTGCGAAGTGGCCCCTTGTAAGACAGGGGGAGGAGAAGAACATCTTCCCATTTCAAGAGGAGGCAGATGTCATGTTCAATTCTTCACTTGTTTATGAAATGTCCGTTCTGAAGGGATACGTCGAACCGCTATTGCTCGATATCGAGGAAGACGAGAATGCTTACACAAAGGCAAGGATGCTGTTGCATTTCACCTCAAATTTCCTCTATATTTCACCTGAGCTAGTCCCACGAACATCTATTCTCAGAGAATTTATTGGCGGGAGTAACTTTCAATACTAGGGTGAATCACAGCTCAGCCAGAAATTGGAATGGAAACTATATTCTCCCGTGTCAATTTGTAGTGCGTCAGATTTAGCTTTGCTATTATATCAATTTGGTAGGGGCACTTTGGCACACAGACACCGCACGCCGTACAGCGATCCGCCCTTACCTTCAGCCGATCATACTCACTCCGAGCCCTTTCGACATTTCCGAACCAGAATCGTACGCGGTCACGCAGAGCAAAGACCGGAGATGAACGTATCACCTGATCCCGCAACTGTCTATCATACCATCCTTCATAATTAAAAATACGTGGAATGTCGATGTTCTCTGGACAGGGAAGACATTCCCCGCAGAGCCTGCAAACATAATTTCCCAAAATGGGGTTTGTGGTAAAAATTTCCTCCCTCTCTTCATCGGTGAGTGGTTTGAAATCCCTCACCACTCTGAGGTCGATCTGCAGTTGCTCCATCGTATTAAAACCGAGAGGAAGAACATCGATCGGCAGTGAGAGTGAATACCGAATGCTTTCTTCGGGGTATTCCCAGAGAAGGCCGTCACCGAACGCTTTCATTCCAACGATACCCGTTCCAGCCTTTTTCGCAAGTGGGATAAGTGTCTTTTCAACTTCGGGAAAGTTAAAGCGATCGTAGAAGTTGAATCCCGTCATAACAGCGTCGAAATGATACTCACGCAATGCTCGGATGAGGACATCTGGCACACCGTGTCCAGATATGCCGATGTATCTGATCTTTCCGTTCTCCCGCGCCTCCCTGAATGCCTCCAGAGCCCCATCCGGACCCAGTACACGATTTAGATCCTCCACTGTAGCTACATGATGAAAAATGAGCAGGTCAACGTGGTCTGTGGAGAGTCTGTGCAGACTCTGATCGATACAGCGCGCAGCCCCCCGACGGTCACGAAAATGGCACTTTGTTGTAAGAAAACACTCATTCCTCCTCGAGTTCATCACTAAACCGACCTTTCGCTCTGACTCTCCTTCGCCATACTGGGCAGCGGTCTCTATATAGTTACCGCCCTCATCGAGAAAGGTATTCATGATCCGAGTGGCATCAGTATCCCCAATTTCAAGAAGATGAAATCCTCCTACTCCGATAAGTGAAACCATATCCTCAGTGCGTCCAAGCTGTCTCTTTTGCATGCAGCCCTCCATCCTTACTGCTGTCGATTCTTTCTTCTCCAGAGATAAGGATTTTCAAAGGGAAGATCGGGGTGGAGCTTTGCTGCATTCATTATCATATCTGCGATCTGGGGAAATCCGTTGTCTCCGTAAATCGAGACCGTTTCATAACCGAGACCGGCCTCGATTATTCTCACCGAAAGTGGATAATCATCGACAAAAAGGTGGACCAGAAGCCTGCCGTACCGATCATACCCGTTTTCCAAATAGGTCACTCGATTCGCCTCCCGTATGGAGCGCCGGGTGAACTGCTTTGCTTGCCTCCCATAGGGCTGATCCAGGTAAAAGCCAACTTCCGGATTCCGCAACTCAGGCGTATCGACTCCCAGAAACCTCATATGGTTCCCCATGTACACAACCGTATCCCCATCCTCTATCTCAAGAAAAAGTCTGAATATTCTCTTTGATCTACCTGTCTCCTCACCCATGATTGAAGAGCACAAAAGAGCAACAAACAGGGTGAGAAACCCTATTAGACGGGACCATCTCATGAGTTTGTGGAATAAGCCGAATATATGAATAAGTAGATATTGATACACATACTATCATAGTGAAGCGGGTATTTGCAATGGCAAACTTCAATGTTTACGTGGTAGAACAGAGTTACCGTGATTACTCCATTGAACGAGAAATCGTAAGTAGTGCCGGTGGCAGGTTATTCTTAGTGCAGTGCAAAAGTGAAGATGACATCGTTACGCAGTGTAAAGATGCACATGCATTACTACTCAGGCAGACACCGGTGGGTGATTTGACTTTCAGAAATTTGAAAAACCTGCGGATCGTCTCTCGCTACGGCGTTGGTTTTGACAATGTCGATGTGATGGCTGCGACACGCTGGGGTGTTCTCGTTACCATAGTACCTGACTACTGTGTGGGTGAAGTGGCCGACCATACCATTGCCCTCCTCATGGCAGCAATTAGAAAAATTCCACTAAGGGATCGACTCGTACGCAGAGGATTATGGGACATCACCCATCGGAACCCGGTCCATAGAACGGATGGCAAAATATTCGGATTGGTGGGCTACGGAAAAAATGCACGTGAGGTCAGGCTACGTTTAAGCGGTTTCCCCTTCCGTTTCGTTGCCTGTGATCCCTATGTCGATGAATCTGTATTTACTGCCGACAATACAGATCGACTGGATTTTCAAAAACTGATTGTGGTGTCCAACTACGTTTCGCTCCACGTCCCGCTTACCCAAGCAACTCATCACCTGTTCGATCTCTCTGTATTTAGAAGGATGCGAAGAAGCGCCATACTCATCAACACATCACGGGGACCGGTTATCAATCTGAAAGCTCTTACAACAGCGTTGAAAGAGGGGTACATTTCCGGAGCAGCGCTCGATGTTTATGAGGATGAACCCTTTGACCTGCACAGTCAACTGAGAGATATGGATTCAGTAATACTCTCCGACCATGCAGCTTGGTATTCAGAAGAGTCGCAGCAGGAGCTGCAACGAAGAACCGTACTTGAAGCAGTACGATTCCTCTGCGGCATGACGCCTGAAAATCCGGTCAATCCCGAGATCACTCTCAATAAAATTATTCAGATGAAAAAAACAGAAGATTCCAAGATTGACGCCGGTCAGTTTTTAAGCAAACTGAGTCCCTCTTACAGAGAATAATACCGTACCATTGAAGCCTGGATTACCTACCTGGCGAAAAGCCTGCATTCACCTGCATTGAATCCCAGACGCTGCCCCGGCTCGAGCAGGATGAAATCTTCACCGTCCCACTCGCCGTCTACGAAACTCTGAAGCCTGGATGAATCACCACTCACCTGATCATACTGCAGATGCATGCCCAGTCTCTCATTCATACTCCTCACGCAACGCTTTGTATAGTCCCTCCCATAGCGGTTTACCTTCTCACCCAACTCATCCCATTGAATATAGGTGAGGTGGGTGTAATTCTCCATGAGCAGTGATTCGATTACGTCACGTTTTGAAGCACTGATCTCTCTTCCATAGAATTCGGTGTACCGGTCGGCATAGTCGGGACTCCCCGGGAGTGGAAATCCCTCGATCCATCCAACAGAAAACCAGAACGTACCAGGTCGTTTACCTGTGTAGTCTTTGTGTATCTTTTCGTCACCCAATAAGAGGGGTATACAGTCCTGCACGTTGTGCATGATCAGTGGTCTTTTTGAATATGATATATCCAAGGTTCCGTTTCCGCAGAGACCATAGTTCAGGAGTATATAGTCGTACGCTTCGTCATCATCAATTCGGTCTAACGCATCCTGAACGTTCTGTTGCAGTCGGCTGGGGAATTCATGCAACCCCTGGTAGAGAAATTCTGTATCAATTCTATGTGGTGAGCGTGAAGCGCAATACCGCAATTCATGGCTCATAACTTTGCAGGATATGATTTTGAGTTTAATGGTAATCTCCTCGTTGCTTTTCGGGGTAATCATAAATCTAAACTGACTGGTAGGAATGGACAACAGGATTTTTCCTCCTGCTGTTTATCGTAAAAAAATGCTTCCCCCTCAAGCCTGAAGCATTAAATAAGATATAGGGGGAAATGGTGAGGCCATTACTTTTTATCTTAATAGCATTGCTCATCCTGACACCCATCCTGTACGGATGTGCAACGAAGAAGAAGACTTACGATAACTTTGCCCAATGGCCGGGCTTTGACGAGTACTATGCGGATCGCTGCAGGGAAGACGAAGCGATTTTTGGACCCATTCGGACATCACCCTATATGGAAACCACCCAGGAGGAGAAAAGGCTCCTCTTCACATACAGGCCCCGATTCGTCATACCACCGGGTGGTTATCTCCCGATCGATTTCTACAGAGATTACCTGCCGTTCACAACGCTTCGGGAATATCCAGGGGGGGAAACTGTTCACGAGGAGGTGACTCCCCAAATCCTGAAGCAGTATCAGAGAAACACCCGATACTATCTTGAGTTTAAATACGACCGCTACGTCCAAGCAGTCCTCCACCGTACAATGGACACCGATGCGGCTGCTGGCAATACAGTGGATCAACTTCCAGCAGTGTACGGACGGGTGTATCGTGAAGTGGTTCGTTTCCCATCCGATGGAAAAGAGGATATCGTTCTCGATCCCACCTTTCTCAAATACAACATTCTACTCGCTATAAGTGGACTTTCGGCACGGATCCCTCTTCTGTACAAGCTTCTCCTTAAACTGGCTGGACTCGATCCTGTAAACTGGCATGATCTCGATAACTTTGTTGCCGTTCACGTCGTCCTCCTGAACAACGAAGTTCCAATAGCGATTATACTCGCGCAGCACAACCATCACCGCACCTACCTCATCGGTAAAGACCTTGAAATGCCGGAGGACAAACGTTTCGTCTTTGACATTGCCTTGATGAGTAACGAATTGTATCTGTCCTCGAGCATTGATAATCCGGTATGGCACCGGACCATCAGGTGGAGTCTCGAGTTGAAGTATCTGCTCAGCGGTGAGGACCCGCCGGTGGCCCGAGGATACGATGTGACCTAGGGCGTAAATGCTGGTGGAAAACAAATCGAGTATGATCTTCAGTTTCTCTCTCCATGCGACCCCTTTTACACGGCAGAGATCATCCTTGGAGAGCCGAGACCGTTTTTGGGACTTTACATTGGAAGGGATGGCCCGCCTGGTGCTGATTACTATCAGCTGCCGGAACTTCTCCCTCTGGGGAATATTCTTAAGTTCTACTATCTCGAGGATGATAATCCAGATGATATAGCTGCTGTCGATCGATTCATCGACCGAAACAAAAGATCAATATACACAAATGCTCTCATGGAGTACGGAGGAAAGAAATTTCTCAGAGATTTACAGAGTATTAACCCGCAGCTCAACGGGTATGAATAACGCCATTCTCTGATATGCGCAGTTCGGTCTGTTGCTGCACGATTTTAGCGGTGTTCCTATGCTTCACCTAAAACGAAACCGGGATGACGCAGGTAGTCTTGCACTTTTTCGTAGAACCTCCCCACGTGTATTCCATCCATGAGAGCGTGATGTGCCTGCACGCTCAATGGCATCTTCAAGAACTTGGCATCCTCGAAGAACTTGCCCCATGCAATCCGTGGTACTGAATCCACCGGATGCAAATGCATCGGATGCATACAGCTTGTGAACGACACCCAGGGTATCACCGTCATGTACAATAAGTCGTCTTTTCCTGGTTCGTCTTCAAGTGTCGGATGTTCTTTCACGTAAGCTATGCTCTCTGCAGCTCTCGTTGCAAACATCCTGAAATCCTCAGTGTAATCAATCGTACAGAAGCTGAACAGTTCAGTATCCGTTTGAATAGTCGTTGCTGGGTGTACGATCTCATGCTCTACCACCTCTCCCGCCCGAATGCGATACCGAAACTCAGGAATTGCGTTCGCTGCTCGTGCGAGTACGTACACTGTCGCTACATTAAATGAAATGCCACGCTTCTTGACAACGGGATAGAATTCTGTCAAGTCTACATTGGCACACAAGCTGAAGTGTGGGTAGTCCCAGGCGCTAAAGACTTTGAAGTGTTCGCGCCGCGACCAAGTTTCCAGGTTTATTTGACGCATACTTCACCTCCAGATTGATGTGTGAATATCTCTGAATGTCGTATTATTCTTGCGCAGCCATTGTGGCATCCATCATCTTCAATGATATTTGTGTGGAGACATCTCCACTGCTCGCCTTCAGTACAGGTATAGTATCGAAGATACCCGTTTTAATAAAAAACACAGACAAACGACGCTTACCTTGACACCCAGATCTGCAGCCTCTATACGTAACGAGGTCAAGAGTCCAACAAGAGCATACTTAGTGGTCGTATACGCTATCTCAATTGGGTAGCCAATCAAACCTGCCAAGCAAGCAACATTAACAATGTGACCAAATCCTTGTTTAATCATGAGCGAATAGGCATAGGTCGCACCATAGTGGGATCCTAAAGAGTTGATATCGATAACTCGGTGCCAGTGATCAGACGTCATGTCGCGCACCTCGCCTGTAATAGAAATACCTGCATTGTTGAACATGCAGTCGAGTTGCCCCATTGCACGGCCCCTTTCTGACTTAGTACTTCGCAGAGTGCGCATCCCATCCCAGAAGCTCCACCAGTCACAATCGCGACTGTGTTTCTGAACTTGCTCATCCTTCAATCCCCCTTTGCCACAAACCATCTGCTTAAAATCGATACACCGCCCACCCAATAGGGTTATTCGAAGCGGTTTGCCTCATAAAACTACATTTACATGTCAAATTCATTACGAACGCTCCAAATCAATTGAGGGTAACATGGAACAAATTGACGCTCTTTACAGTCCGAGTGTATTTGTCTTGTTTGAAATTATCCACCTCCAGTGAGAAGAAACAGAATCGTTTTTGTTTCCATAACGATCACGGCCAAGCATGATTACAGCCCAAGTAACAGATTCACTCGCTGACAAGAATATACCTTTTTTCGTGAACATACCGAGAATTCCCGGAGACATGAAAACTATCAAGCTGAGCAAGCTCAACATCAATGGAATGTGGGAACAGCGCTAAGACCCCTTAACTGACATGTAATGCTAATTCCTTCGTTTGTAATAACCACTTCTTCAAAATTTAAGTATTTCACCATCGTAAGGAATTAACAACTGACTGGATTCTATACCTTCCATTTCGGCTAATGCCCGAAGATCGGATCTTGAGACTGTCGCATGGTCAAGAGCTTCCATATGTATAGCAACCACGACAGCTCTAGGGGCAGCACGGCAAACCGCGATAGTCTGCACGGCATCCATGACAATCAGTACATTGTTATCCCACACAGCTCCACAAGAATGTGTGATGATTATATCAGGCCGCATTTGTGCAATGACATCATCGACAGCTTCACACCAAATTGTATCTCCGGCCCAATATACTGTGGGTTCATTTTCATAACGTAAAACAAATCCGGAGGCATTGCCCATCTCTTTCAACACATCACCTGTTCCATGCTGGGCCGGAGTACGGATAATTGTAATCCCCTTCCAATTGACCAATTCGTTCACAGGGGTGACATTGCGAAATCCTGTCGCTTTAATCTTGGATTCATCCCCAGGTTGACAGAAAAGAGGTATACTCTTCGGTAGCAACCTCTGTGCTGTTGGATCAAAGTGATCTGAATGAATATGGGAAACGAGCGCCATCTCAATGTTTTCAATGACGTCGTGTGCACTGCATGGCAAATCGACCAATGGATTTGGAGAAACCCCTTTATTTGACGGCATCGTATGTTTGCCAGTAAGATATGGATCAGTAATAAATATCTTTCCGGCATAGGTAATTCGTAATGTAGCGTTACGCATCTGTTGGATTCGCATCAGCTCGTAATTTCTATTAAAATGTCATTACTCATTCAAGGATACAATTTGAGAGTCAGTGGCGCACATTGTGAGTCCCCTTGACGAATGAGTTATGAGATCTTAGTCCAATCAAATTCGATTTGTTTCGCTGTTTTCACTGCAAGATCATCTCCTTCAAACCGACTAACCAGATGAAGACTCATATCAATACCCGCAGAAATACCAGCAGAGGTAACGATTCGACCCTCATCAATCCATCTTTTATTATCTATCACATTCAAATCAGGAAACATTGATTTTAAATCTGTTATATCTTCCCAATGTGTTGTGGCTGATTTACCACTCAATAAGCCTGCTTTGGCCAGTAGGAAGGCACCAGTACATACTGACGCTACAATCTCTGTACTAGCAGATTTATTGATTATCCATTTAATAACATCTTCTTTATCCATCTCCTCGGTTACGACACCGCCAGGAATTATAAGGAGATTAATATTCGGGTGATTGGCAAAACGATAATTAGGTTTAACTTCTAAACCACCACGTGCATGTATATTTTGACCGGTTTCACTGATGGTGAACACACGAAAAGGCTCGTCCGCATCTTGATATAAATCTAGTTTCACACGCGAGGCTGTTGAAAACACCTCAAAAGGTCCAGTAAAGTCTAACACTTCAACTTGATTAAATAGGTAAATTCCCACATTAATTGTCATTTAATTCCTCATATCGTTTGCTTCAGCGGCCGAGCGGTAGCGATGTCCGTCTGAATACAATTGTTGGACTGCTCACAGGAATGTAATCCATCTGCTTGGTTCTTTTGGTTGTTTAAAATCGAATTTCTTTAACATTTTTGATACTGACTCGGCCTGTATTAACTATGTTCAGCTTTCTGCTCTACAAATTATAACATGTCTCTGAATTCTTCCTTTTTTTACAGTATATAGATCCATCGATAAAACATTAAAAACCCTTCATATCCCATACTTGAAAGCGGGATTACTCAGTTTCTTGAACTCAGAACCAATTCCAAATTCATACAGTCGCCACTTCTCATCTCGTTTACGCCAATGCTCTAAGGAGCACTTGAGGAATTACCATCCGGTGGAGCGTTGAGTTAGCCATCATTGCATTGGCTGCCTGATGACGGTTTTCCATTTTGCTGGATCGGCTTTCCTGATATCGCTTAAGTAGATTTCGTGATGCTTTCCAATTCGCTTGCCTCTAGAATCAATAAACTGATGGACTTTCTCAATGGTGGGTCCTTCTTCCGAGAATGGGCCGATATGAAGAATTTGTGCGCATTTCCCCTCTGACAGAGACTCAAAACGCAATCTCGAGATTGCAGCAGGGTTTTTCTTTTTCCTCACCTGCGAAATGGCGCTATCGACCATTTCTTTTGTAACGAAGTCTGGCTGCATGATCATAACTGTCCACTTCCAATTGGACTTATCCTCGATCGAGAATGTGGACATATCCTCTGTCCACCATAACCCCTCCAGTGGCATGACTCCGTAGTCTATCGCCGAAGGATCCTTCTTGACCATGAACTTTACCGCATAGCTAACAGCGAATAAGGCCTCAACTGCATCGGAGAATGCCTGTGAAGTGTTCGGGTCACCTTCACCGTCCACCATCAAGTAATTCATGGTTGGCACATCAACCTGAACAACCTCTTTCGCTGATGGATGGTACAGGTTCTTCAACTCCTTCTTGAGGTCGATTTTATTCATGGTCCCACCTCCTGAAGGCTAACGCTAGTGATTATCAGGTTTACCTGAGCGCAGCGAGTACTAAATCCGGTACATCACTTTGTCAGACCATTTTCTCCAGCCCGGACTGCATGAGAAAAGCCACCTCAACAAACACAGGCAACCGGTAACGGTTAATCTGGATGTAGTGATCCCCCATTTTTATAGGTCATGCCTATTTATCGGTCTAACGACCGCAGGCTGCCGAAGCCCGATGGGGTTTTGGCGCCAGCCTGCAGGCTTTCGTCAGCCGATGTGGCGGCACCCATTTTAGACCTTGATTTAAGGGAGAGTTCTTTGCAAGCCTAAGCTGCCTCCCGCTGCCGCAACAGGAACACCCCCATGACTGCAAACCATACCAAGGTTAGTATGAACGCCACAGAGTACACAACCGTGAATAACAAACTTGAAAAACCGAGGATGGGGTACAGAGGGTTGGTGCTCGCCACCAGCCCCCCGATTACTACGCCAACCCACCCTAGCCAGTGGCCTATCACATTGGTACGCAGGACACCGATATTGACAAGCAACACCCCAATGCCTAATGAAAGGAAAAGCCCTATACTATCCGCCCAAACTGTGGTTTCCAGCAAGGTTTTTGCCATCACCGCAAGAACAGGTCTGTCGCTGAAACCTGCATCAGCGTAGTCAGATGCCAACTGACGCACTATTCCAAGCGAGATTACTTGGGAAGTTAAGAGGAGTGTCACGCCCATCAGCGATGTTGCCAGAGCGACCCACAGGATGCCGCCTCCTTCACGGAGTGTCTGGTAGAATCCCAAAAAGATGGGTATCAGAAGCAAAAATCCAGGGACAAACACCCAATAACCGCTGGCGTATAGGGTATTATTGTGGACATTCTGCAGGTATGCCTCGATCTCCCCTGGATCTTCCTCTACACCCGTTGCACTATAGAGAATAAAAGAAAAAACAAAAATCACCACAAATACGATGGCGCATACACCTGCAGCTTTCACAAGGCTGTTGTTCATGTTTACTACCTCCTTTTCATAGATACACAGCCCAGATGGGTTTCCCTTTTATCCCGATGAAACTCAGATTGATTACCACTTCTAACGAGACATATCTTGTATGAAGACTTTCCAGTTTTTGGTCTGGTAGAAGCGATGCACCTAGCCTCTTGTCCCGAAGCAAACTCCTTTAACTTATCACCTCTCTTGCGATATTTCTGATTACCGCTATTTTACCTAACATAAAAATCATCATCCTAAGGAGCCGCCGTAGGCGGCGAGTTAGGTCCTGTGGATTGATCTATTATATTTATTTTATTTTCCTGCAAATAAACATTACCTCGATACATTCTCCACTTTGTAACATAAAGCGATCATTTGTATTATTAAGATTAATTTTCATATAATGAGATGCTTATATGCAGCATTTATAGCTTTGAATGTATTTGACTTCTAGATTGAGTTTCTTGGCAATCTTTAACATTTCATTTCTTAGTCTACTCCCGTTACCTTGAAATGTCTCTTGAAAATAAAATCATTTTTTAACGATCTTTATGGTATAGCTTTCCATTTTCCTGTCTATACATTTAGTCGCTTCCGATACACTGCTTTTGAGTGCATAGTATGTTTGGGAATGTTATCTGTAATATCCAAGAAGTAAAGTATATCACTAATAATAGCAAGAAGCATTTTGTAAAATAGTGCAATAAACTCAATGCAATTCTCATGTATATACCAGTATCTGGAAAATCTTAAGGGAATGGACTTGCAGGATTTTTTAAACCGCCTCGCCGTTGTTAAGAGGATTTCAGCACCTGTTCAGAAACAGGTCTTGATTGTTCATGTCTTTGTCTCTACACATGCGCCCTTACATCTTTTAATCGGACCATACAATGAAAAGCACTGCGTTTATCGCATTGCTTTCAATCTGTCAGAGATGAGGTCGATGATCAGTGCCGCAGTCCAGGAGAAGCCCTTCGCTCCCAAACCCTTGCCAGTATTGGGATCATAGTATTCATAGTAGCCGTAACGCTCGACAAGCGTGATCAATGAATCTTCAATCCAATCCGCAAGCTCCTCATCTCCATACTTGCGAACTCCCTT
>CAYFYU010000021.1:25889-26258 GCA_964347455.1 uncultured Spirochaetota bacterium
GGCAAGATACCAATTGATGTTTATCCAAACGGGGCCTCGCCAGTAAAAATCCCCCTTAAAATCGGCCTGACACATATCGTAGCTCGGTATTGCCACGCAGTCCCCATCTGCAATGCAGAAGCAGTGTGTCTTGAGCCCGTCGAGGAGAACCTTTCCCTCCTCTTTCCCGGGTACCTCTGCAAAGAGGGGCAGGTATGAGAATATTGTGTCCCTGTTGATCATTTTTTTATTAGGAATATCGAAATTGCAGTAAAGCCGCTGATGTTCGACCCATAGTTTCCGGTTGAGCGCTTCTCTCACCTTCTCCGCACGCTCGAGGTGAACTGCTGGATCATGTCCCGTGATCTTTGCAATAGCTCCAAGATCACT
>CAYFYU010000021.1:26268-47724 GCA_964347455.1 uncultured Spirochaetota bacterium
ACAGAGTATTGAGTTGAAGAGGACATCCTGAACTCTGAATGGATGAACCTCGGCGATGAGGCTCCAATCGTAATTATTACTGAAAAGGTTTTCCACAAGAAAGGAGTACTTTTCAATGTATGCTCTTTTCGGACGTTTGCCCTTCTCAGAGAGCCGGTCATAGGCCCTCTGCATCTGAGAAGCCCACCGGCTCGAATTTTTTATTGCTGCTAAGGACTCATCCCATAGGGGAGAATTATCCAGTCCCGATTCCCAGGGATGTACAATATAAACCAGATTCTCTGATTGGGGATCGCGTTTATTGAAGAAGAAATCATGAAATTTTTTCAATTTTGGATAAATCTCTTTTAAAAATCCTTCAGCCCTCTCTTTATCCTGATCGAGTTCAGCTGCACGTACCATCATACTGGCATGAACAGGAGGCTGACTGATACCCGAGGTATACATGCCATTTGGAAGCTTACCCGACCGCTCTGCCTTCCAGTATTCAGGTCCCGGAAAGTGATCGATATAATCGGGATTAAAAACGATATGGGGAAGAAATCCGTCGCTCCACTGTCCCCGAAAAAGAGAATGCAGTTCTCTATATGCCCTTTCCGGCCTAAAATGCAGATAGCCCCGTGCTATAAATCCCGAATCCCAGTTCCAGAGATGAGGATAGAGCTCTTTTGAGGGCATGGTCCATCCACCCACCCAGTTGTCCTCAAGAGTAGCCCGAGCCTTGGTGAGGATGTGTTTCATCCTAACCTTGTCGATATCCAGGGTTATGTTCTTGTTGCTCCTTTCACCTAAACGTTCCTTCTCAGAACTGATACCAAGAGTTTCCCTCAAGGTCTTCGGGTTGAAACCGACGACAACCCGTCCATTAACCACAGTCACGGGGATTGTCATGCCTCCGGTAAGATTCTTTATTTCCAGACGGGCCGATTCTGACTTTGTAACATCGTGCGCTGTAAAGTCAATGCTGTTTGCATCGAGATAGGCTATTAGCCTTCTGCAATGTGGACAGGCTGTTGAATGGTATACGGTAACCTTTGAGGATTTCTCGGGTCTATGCGTTCTTTCAGGGATTTGTACGCCTCCCTTCTCGACTGAAGGATCATCCAATAGTATGCCTATTCGGTGCAGTAGCTTCTGTACATCGGGAACTACTCCCTGCGAGAAGATTCGTTTGTTTACCGTCAAAATGGGCGCATGCCATCCCCCGCGCCATATTACGCGCCACCAGTTATCGAGCCATGGCACGAACCTGAGCGTAACCGGTTTATCGTGAAACCGCTCGGTCATGAGCTGCTGCAAAACAACATAAGATATATCGCATTCTCTGCAGCGCTCTTTGATCCTGAAAAAGAGAAATTTTCCCGCGTAACGGTATAAAACCAGGTTTACCCTTTTCTCTTTCATATCAAATCTATCGTTTCCTTGACAGGACCTGCAGCTCTCATCTCTGTCAGCATAAATAATAAATGGTGAATAATATGAAAGCAACAGGTCTTTTGGAAAGGGTCGACAGGGTGGTTTTTTCTACTTATTTTTTATAGATTACCCGATGGCGGCCTAACATTAAGTGAGTCATTGGAATTTTTGCTCTTGAGGTCTCTTTTATGTATCAGATTATCTATGATTGTGATAACACAATGGGCATCAGCGGTAAAGATGTGGATGAAGGACTTGCAATCCTCTATCTCCTCGGCCAGAGAGATGTACACCTGTATGGGATTACTACAACCTTCGGGAACAGCACTGTTGAGGATGTCTACCAAGCAACTGAAAGTTTGTTTCATGAACTGAAGATCACTGGGATCCCGATTTTTAAAGGCGCTGGTTCAGTCGCAGAGAGACAGAGTGAAGCATCCGATTTCCTTGTAAAATCGGTAATGAACAACCCGAACGAAATCACTATTCTTGCTACCGGTTCTCTCACCAATCTATACGCAGCATATAAGCAGGAACACCTTTTTTTAAAAAAACTGAATGGTTTCATCATGATGGGTGGAGTCACTAAAACTCTTTACATTGGCGGCAGAAAAATGGATGAGCTGAACCTTTCATCAGACCCTGAAGCGGCCTACAGAATATTCAATTCAGGCTGTAAGGTTACTATCGTGACCGGTAATCTCTGCCTGCAGGCACTTCTCCGTAGGGATGACTTCATCACCCGGGCCAGCAATACGGGCAGAGTGGTGTATCCTTTCCTGGAAAAAAATATAGAATACTGGTTTGAAGAGGTTGAGCGTCAGTTCGGTATGCCCGGTTTTCATGTGTGGGATGTGGTTGCAGCAGTTTATACAACTGACCCGGGACTATTCGCTAAAGGAGAGTGGAACCTCATCTCATCGCGGGAAGACCTCAAAACGGGATTCCTCCGATCAGAAAAACCTGAGACCGAAAGAACTATCGTGACAGTACTGTCACAAATTCATGATATGTCCCGATTCTGGAACAAAGTTTTCGAAGGCTGGGAAAATGCACCGGGATAAACTTGGTGACAAATTACTGAATTTAATTTCCGTGTACTGGAGTCGCGATTGAACTGTTTACTTCTATTTGATATCGATAATACCCTCTTGAAAAACTCTTCAAGTCACAGGAGGGCAATTGACTACGGGCTTTCAACGGTTTACGAAACAGATGCGCATATGGAGAGCATCAATCCCCACGGCATGACCGACAAACAGATAATCACCGAGGTACTAAAAAAAAATGGTCTGAGCATGCAAAAGATAGAAGAAAAAATGGAGCGCTGTATCGAGCTCATCAATCGATCATTTTTTCAGTTTGTCAGGGAGGAAGATCTCGTTGTTCTCACCGGGGTGCGTGAGCTCATCGTTGAGCTCTGGAATAAAAATCTTCTTCTTGGACTTGTAACGGGAAACCTTGAACCGATAGCATGGGAAAAACTCAGGAGAACCGGATTACGTCGCTATTTCACAATTGGCGGTTTCGGAAGTGACAACATCAGGAGATCTGCGCTCGTGCGAACAGCGATAATGAGAGCCCGTGAAAATGCGGGGTTTTCTCCTGATGGTAAAGTATTTCTCATCGGTGACACGCCCCGCGATATCATGGCAGGCCGGGAAGCAGGGGTTCGAACAATCGGTGTCGCAACCGGAACCTACTCAGAGGAGGAACTGCGTAAAGCCGGCGCAGACAGCCTATTAGGCGGATTTCTGCCAACCAGTAATTTCATGAGGATCATTGGGGTCTGATCACATTATCATACATCAAGCACCAGCTGGTCTAGATAACCGGTGATACGGTCCATCTCTTCATCAACCAGAGAGACCTCCGAACCTCGCATATTTTCTCGCACCTGCTTGCTGTTTCGCGCTCCGACCAGAACCACCGTTATGCCTGGACGGTTTAATGTCCAATGGATGACAAGCTGCGCGAGAGTAGCATTATGGTCAGAGGCGATGGGTCGAATTTTCTGAAGAAGATCGAGGATCCTCCTTCGATTTTCGAGGCTATAGTGAGGTGTTGAGGGACGGTGATCCCCCTCATTAAAGGTGTACTCCATGGTAACTTTCCCGGTAAGTATCCCCCGCTGTAATGGACTGTAGGCGAGTATATCCAAATTTTCTTCGATACAGTAAGGTATGATATCTTGCTCTATTTCCCTATTAACCATGCTGTAGGCGACCTGATTTGAAGCCAGCGGTAAAACAGCTCTGGCCCGAACCATCTCCTCGACGGAGAAATTGCAAACACCCGCAGCCCTGATCTTTCCGTCATCGAGGAGCTTCTGAACCGCTTCCATAGTCTCCTCGATCGGCGTAGCAGGGTCAGGCCAGTGTATTTGATATAAATCGATGTAATCGGTTTCGAGGCGCCTCAGACTCTCCTCGCATTCCCTGATCACGCTCTCCTTTGCAGCATACTTGTGGATGTTTACCGGTTTGCCATGATTATTTTGAGATTCGAAAAAAAATGTTCCCTCAGCCTTGTCCCACACAAGACCATACTTGGTCAGAATTTGAACCCGGTCACGTATGCCCGAAATGCTCTCCCCGACTATTTCCTCACTCAATCCGAATCCATATGCCGGTGCGGTATCTATCGAGGTCATCCCAAGGTCGACTGCAGTTCTAATGGCTTCAACAGCGTCATTTCGATCGGCACCTCCCCACATCCAACCACCAATCGCCCAGGCACCGAAGACAATTTCTGAAACCGTAACACCGCTATCCCCGAGTTTTTTATACTTCATGCGTTCCTCCTCAAGATGATGGTACAAATCAAACCTATAATGCACTGACACTAATTATCATTTTTGCTATACTATATACTGAAAATGGATAAGCAACATAAAAATAAACTATTGTTGAACTCCTGTACAGAGGATAATGCATATGAAAAGGGTCGTTGTAACGGGAATTGGACCGATATCTTCGATCGGCATTGGAAAGGACAGGTTCTGGGAAAGCGCTAAAAAGGGCAAGGGTTACTTCAGAACCGTGAATTTCGGATCAAATGATGTGGAAGTGGATCAGTATAGGTCCAGGATCTGTTCACCAGTCGACAACTTCGATCCAGCAGATTATGTCGAAAATGTGAAGAAATTGAAGCGGGCGTCCCGAGCAACAATCTTCACCATTGTTGGCGTTCTGCTTGCTTTGGATGACGCTGGATTCACCTTTGAGTTGCCATCCCCCAGAAATAGTTACGACTCGCACCTGTACGCCCTTAGGGGCGTCGATCCTCTTCGATGTGGTGTAATAATCGGACAATCGGTCAGCAATATGGATATTATGATTCCCCAACACACCACCCTCATGAAAAACAAGGGACCCAGAAAAATCTATCCTTCAGCGCTCCCGGAATCAAATATAAATGTCGGTGCTTCGTCAACTGCGGAGTGGTTTCGGCTACGGGGCACTAATTTTACTATAGCAACAGCCTGTGCTTCCGCGACACATGCAATCGGTATGGCTGCCCTCAACATCAAAAATGGTATCGATGATATGATAGTAACAGGCGGAGCAGAGGCGACAGAGGAACCCTTACTCTTCGCGGGTTTTGATGTGATCCGCGCGCTCAGCAAAAGAAACGAGGAACCGATGAAAGCGTCAAGACCCTTTGATAGAGACAGAGATGGATTTGTTCTCGGAGAAGGCGCCGGAATCATCGTGCTGGAGGAACTGGGGCATGCGCAGAAGAGAAACGCTCGCATTTACGCAGAACTCATCGGTTTTGGATACAGTGCGGACGGTTACAACATCGTTGCTCCAGACCCTTACGGGAGATCATCGATTAACGCTCTTAGAAAAGCCCTCGCTATGGGAAATATATCCCCTGAAGAGGTTGAGTATATCAATGCTCACGGTACTTCAACCGTGATAAACGATCCCCATGAATCCTACATTGTGAAGCAGGTCTTCGGAGACTATGCCTATAAAATTCCGATCAGCTCTTCGAAATCCTACTTCGGTCATGCCCTCGGAGCTGCGGGTGGACTGGAATCTATCGTGACTTTGCTCACCATATTCAACAACACGATTACTCCGACGAACAACCTGGAAAATCCCGATGTGAATTACACAGACAGCAACTTTCCAGACCTGGATATGCGGTGTAACCTTGACTATGTACCGGAGGGTATGAGAGATAAACCTGTACACATCGCTGTAAACGAATCGTTCGGTTTCGGTGGTCAGAATGGTGTTCTTTTGTTTAAAAAGTTCGAGAAGTAATCCTCTTTTCTATAATTGCAATCGATCCTCACAGACCCGCAAGAGTAGATCGATGCATGCCTGTACATCCTCGAGCGCACACATCTCCCCGGATGAGTGAATATAGCGCGTCGGAATTGAAATGCCTCCTGAAAATGTTCCTTCCCCGGTCAGTTGTATCGCATGAGCATCGGTACCTCCCTTTTTTATAACATCAAGCTGATAGGGAACACTGTTCTTCCGGGCAAGCCCTACGAAATGGTCGACGAGCTTTTTTGGAACGATAACACTTTGGTCCATAACCTTGATTCCCGCTCCCTTTCCCATGATTGATGAACCAATAAGCTCACCTTCCGGTAAGTCAGAAGAATGGGTCACATCAACGGCAACACCTACGTCCGGTTTGATTCTGTAGGCGGAAGTTGTTGCCCCTCTTAGGCCCACCTCCTCCTGAGATGAAAAAACGAAATATATATCATTGGGGTTTCGCTTAAGATTTTCCAATGCTTCGAGGAGAATGAAACAGCCGATACGATCGTCCATCCATCCGCCCGTTATAACTCGATGAGTAACCGAATAGGGGGCATAGATCGCGCACATATCACCAATTTTCACTTTTTTCTCGGCATGGACACTGGAGTTTTCTCCGATATCTATAAACATATGCTCCTTGGAGGGCAACTTACCCTCCTCAAGCTTTTCAATGCCGATAACGCCAATAACACCACTTTCAAATATGACCCGTCTTCCAAGCATGTACGGTACAATCTGGTTGCCCACATCGGAAAACCTCAAGAAACCCCTCTTGTCTATATAGGTAACGATGAATCCGATCGTATCCATGTGGGCTGAAACCATGACCCGTTTAGGGGATTTACCCTTACCTTTTTTTATACAGATAAGTGATCCTGTAGTATCGTGTAGAACTTCATCGACCAGGGGTTCAACAAATCTCTTGATCTCCTCTTTGACCTTATCCTCCCTCCCCGAGACTCCGAATAGAGTAAATATAAAATCCTTATTCTGGATGTTCATTAGCATTCTCCCACTTCGGTATACCTGTACTCAATTCGTCACCGCCCACTAATGAGCTGGAAACTGAATGGCTTCCTTGATGACCGTCCTTGCAAGCCTAAGGTAGTTGTTGAAATCATCTCTGGAAATAATCCCCCATGGAGCATGGATATAGCGTATGGGTACCGCAACAGTCACAGCTGGGATTCCTCGCTCGGTTAAATGAACGAGCCCGGCATCGGTACCACCTGTAATGGTCTTTTTCAACTGAAAGGGAATGTCATGCTTTTTGGCCAGAGACAGAATCCACTCGAACAACCGTCTGTGGGTAACCACAGTACGATCCATGACCGTAACAGCAGGACCGTTCCCCATCACAGTGGAAGGGGAGTAGATTGGCTTCAACTCTCTGTCAGAGCAGGTCGTCCCTTCGAGGTTCAAGTTAAAGAGGATATTTTTTCTGCCAAATGCCGCGGTGGCTCCCCCTCTTAGTCCCACCTCCTCCTGGGCGGTATAGACGGCGATAATCGTGAGCTCCGGTCTGGATTCAGCATAATCGTTCAGGATGGACGTAATAGCAGCGCAGCCTACGCGGTCGTCAAAAGCCTTGCTGAAGTATCGGTTGCGCTGCGACCAAAACTTCGATCTGAAATATGCATAATCACCGGGTTCAACATTTTTCACCTCCTCATTACTCGACGCTCCAACATCTATAGCAAGATCCTTCGGTTCAGGTACCTTATCCCTTTCCTGAGGCGTAAGGAGGTGGAAGGATTTCAAAGCTATAATTCCCGGTATACCCTTTTTCCCTATACTTACAGAATTTCCGGGAAGGATCTGGGGCACGAGACCCCCGATGGGATAAAACTTGACAAGTCCGTTTTTTTCAATCGACCGTACGATAAATGCAACCTCATCCATATGCGCGGTAAGAAGCAACGCACGACCCCGTACCTTTCCTTTTTTTATGGCAGTAAGATTGCCAAGAGGATTTACCGTCTGTTCATCGACACAGTCCTCAATATCTGAACGAATGGTTTCACGTATTGTCCCCTCATCACCTGCTCCGGAACAGATATCGCAGTATCGTTGTAAATATGAAACGGGCCTTCTTTTCATGTAGAAATCCCCAAAATATCTTCCTGCGCCGCGAGGTGCGTCATAAGCTTCGAAGCCCGGTAGATGTCTTTTACATCGATTATCTCGACCTGAGAATGCATGTACCGCAGAGGAATAAACAGACCGGCAGTATACACTCCACGTTTTGTAATCTGAAGATAATAGGCATCGGTTCCTCCAGGTCGCGGCTCTATCTCCTCCTGCACCGGAATATCCTCCCTCTTTGCTATGTCCCCGAGCATTTTCACAAGAGGCGGGTAGTAGTTCGGACCTTTTCCAATAACCGGTCCCTTACCAGTTTTTACAGAAATGGTTTTTTCCCCTGGGTCTGCGAACGTCGTATCACAGACAACGGCTACATCAGGGCTGATGCTGAAACCGCCCACCTTCGCCCCTCGCAATCCCACCTCTTCCTGAACGGCAAAGAGAAAACAAACATCATGGTACTGACGCTGAGAGAGCAGCAGCTCCGCAGATGAAAGAAGGGTCAATACCCCGGCTTTGTTGTCAAGTCCAGAACTGGTATAACTGTCTCCTAAAAGCTCGTCATAGTAGTAGTCAATGACTGCTGAGTCGCCCACGGTGATCCACTTTTGGGCCTCACTCTTCTTCGAGAAACCGGCATCGATGAAGATCTCATCCAGCGATTCAGGCTTCTTCTCCTCCCCTGAGATCAGATGAGGTGGCTTCATACCGATGATGCCCTGCGTCTCCTCTTTACCAAAGATCCTCACCTTTTTTCCATACACCGTAAGGGGATTGATTCCTCCAATTGCTGTAAACCTCAGTATTCCATTGTCCTCGATTTTTGTAATCATCAACCCTATCTGATCCATGTGTGCATCAAGGAGCAATTTCTGCGGATGAGCACCGAACCCTTTTTTATATGCGACTACATTGCCCAGGGTATCCCGTTCGGCACGGTCAACCTTGTCCTTTATAAACGAGAGGATGAGCTCAGCCATGGCATCTTCAAAGCCTGAAACGGAAGGAATTCTGCAAAGCTTCTCTAACTGGCTTTTCAGTATTTTCAATGATTTTTCCAAAGCATCAAACAGATAATGTTACTGTGTAGAATCGTTACTGAAAGAACCTGAATCGGAGGGAGAGAGTTTGCAAGCTTTCATGAATGGATTCTCGATACCTGCTGTAGATGGTGTACTCTCCCGCAGCCTCTACAATCAGGACCTTCTTCCCAGCGGGAATTATTGCGGTAAGAAAGATATAATCTCCGCTTCCGTATGGAACAACCCACTCATACAGTGTGCCCTGAGCAGTTGGGGTGCTGAAATCTTCACCGCTATTCAGAAGTCGATACCCTTCATCGAGAAGGTGGTTCCTGAGTGCCTCATTCCAGAAATCAAGCTCTTTGCGCGGATAATTCCTCACCGTGCGCACACGGAACCTCATCCCTTCAGGACTGACAGCACTATAGTGCCTCCTCGATCTCATTTGGGCGAAACCATCCGGGAGCTTCGCTTTGATAGCCGAACAGGAGACGTTTCCAATGAAAGTACAAAGCAGCAGGAGGATATACAAATTTTTAAACATTAATCGAATCCCTCCTGTATAAAACGGTAGAAGTCAATGGTATTGATCCACGCAAAGGATGATGGGATATCCTGGGGAAGTGTCTGTTCCTGAAAGCTCAGATACACTTCAGCATGGGCCAGTGCACGATCGATATTGAGCTTTCTCAATCTCCCTTTGAGAGTCGCAATCTCCCCCATCAGCGACCTGATCTCTCTTTCTATGGCCAGGGTTCCGGCCACATCCGTTCTCCCCAGGTAGAGGAGGTTTCGCTGGAGGATCTCCTCTCTACTTTTTATCCCGGAGCGAAGGTTCACGATCTCCTCCCTAATATCCCTGGCTTCAATCCCGAGCTCGACTATCTGCTCAGCACTCTCCTCCACGAAAGCTCTAAAGCTTCCAATCTGGTCAGATGGGACACGAACACGCACCAGTTCTGGAGATTTATAGACAAAGTAGCCGCCCCTGTCCTCTGTCCATTGTGTAATCATCTCGGCGGTATCGGTGGGATTCGCGACCAGGATGCTTGCGTTCATACTGTGAGCCAGATAATCCTCAGCCCTAATCCCGCGTATCGACAAGCCCATGAACAGGTACATCACCAAAATAAATATGCGGATTCTATATCTCACCGTATTTTCATTCCTTCAAGCGATGTTTTGACATTCTCAAGCTTTCCCTCCAGTGCCTTTCGATCTGGAAAAAATACTTCCACCACGTAGAGTCTTCTCCCTCTGTCTCTCACTCCCACGAGATAATAGAAAGGCTCGGAATCCTTACTTGTGAAGAGAACCGCCTTCAGATAATTGATATCCAATTCCTCATAATCGCCGTAATACTTCTCCAGGTGATGGGAAATAGCCTTCTGCCAGAAGCTACTATCACCCTGCGGATCATTGGGAGTTGTACCGATCCGAATCCGAATACCGTCGGCACTCTCCGCTCTGAACGCCTTTTCCTTTTGAAATAAAGCAAAATCGTCCTCCAGTTCGACGGAAACTCGCCCTTTGAGATCACGTATGCTGACATACAGCGGGTCGAGGTCCGAGATCCACTTGAAGGGTATTTTGTCCCTTTCTTCAGGTTCATAGGCAAGACGAGGAACAAGCTCCACGGTGATTCTCGAAAAGGACACCTGTTCCTCTAATAAGCGAAGGTTTCCCTTTATCCTTTCAATCTCATCGGTGAGCCTTTTAATCTCTCTCAGGATCTCTAACCGTTCCTTCACATCGGTCGTCTTTTTGAGAAGAGCGTACAAACGCTCACGTGTATTCAGTGCTATATCGAGCCTGGTTTCGAGATCACGAAATTGTTCCGTTACGTCAAAGGTCTCGATCCATTTATCGAGAACCTCACCAACACTCAGAATCTCCTCGAATATCAGGCTGAAATGTTGGGCGGGAACACGGACAACGATCCTGTTCTGATACACCGACTCGACATAACCACCACTATCCTCCGCAATGGTAATTATCTCATCTCTTCGATCCTCAACAGAACCGACGAGGAGCTTTGTGTATCCGGAGTAAACCCGCTTACGCTGCTCGATGGGTTCGGGTTTTTCTTCGGGAGGAAGCAATGCCGCAGTGGCCTCCAATCCTTCGCTCATCATCGGTTCTTCCAGGGTCGCATCACGCTCAGATGGAGCGGCCCTTTTCGCCTCTTCTGCAGGGACTCCCTCCAAAAACTCCTCTTCATAGAAATATTCCTCTTTCGCTTCCTCCCGGAACCCCCTGCTCCTCCCGCACGACTGGAAGAAACCACTGCCGACGAGTGAGGTGAGTAAGATCAGGAAGAGAAATATACTCTTCCACTTTTTCACATACAGCTTCATCGGATGAAGGTTCCTTTTCAGCAACAGATTTGACTCTACAGTTAAGGAGCTAATATGTCAAGAAAAAGCTAAACCAAAGGCTGTAAAAGATTATATTTACTCTATACAGAAGCTTAGATCCTCATTATGAAAATATATAGGATACTAATTTGAAAGATAGGAATAGCTTCTTTTTCGTCAGCGTAATAATGTTTGTGGGAATGCTGTTCCTTTCGACCTCAGTGGTCACGGCTGAGCAGAGGCCTTTTGCAATAACCGGAGCGCGCATCTTCGATGCAAGGGGGAAACGGGTCATTCCCGGATTGGTCGATGCACATATCCATTTTTTTCAGTCAGCCGGGCTCTTCACCCGTCCAGATGTGATCGACCTCACTCACATTGTGTCACACAAAACTGAACATCAGCGGTTTAGAGAGCGTCTATCCTATACATTCACAAGGTATCTCTGCAGCGGTCGGTCCTCTTATCTCAACATTCAGATCGTCCCTGCGGGACATCGAGGGGTCTCCAATGAGTATCATTCGAACGCCCGAACAAGCATGGACCGCGGTACTCAGAACACTGAAAAAGAAACCCGATCTAATCAAGATATGGTTTATTCGAGAGCAAGGTATAGAGCTTGTGGATCAGCTTCCGGTTTACTAAGCTGCCATCGAAACGAGCCATGCCCATGGTATACGTGTGCTCGCCCACGCAACCGAGCTTGATACCGCAAAGGCTGTGCTCAAAGCTGGGGCCGATATCCTCGCTCACAGTGTGTATGATCGCTTCGTTGACGATGAGTTTATCGGTCTTTTGAAAAACAGTGACGTAATCTACATCACCACCATTGTTGTCAACGAGGGTTACGAAGAGGTTTTGCAGAGAAGGTTACGCATATCTGTAATCGAAGAAACCTGTGGCGATCCAGAAATAATCGGTACCTGGGATTTATTAGGAACACCGCGCCCACCATATCACCTCGGCCAGTGGTACGAGCGAGTGGGGAAAAAGGTTGTTCAGGCGAAACTTAAGCTCCTCCAGAATGCTGGCGTTACCATTGCGGCAGGGAGTGATGCAGGTAACATTGGAAGCCTTCACGACCCATCGATCCATCGAGAGCTCGAACTTATGGCAGACGCAGGGCTTGCACCTTCGGAGATTCTTTTGAGTGCAACCCGAAACGCTGCACGCGTTCTGACCCGCAATCCAGAGTTTGGCACTATCCAAAAGGGAAAGCTGGCTGACCTTGTGATTCTCTCTGCAAACCCACTTATAGGTGTACGCAACCTTCGAAAGATCGACGCGGTTATCAAAGGCGGACATCTCTTCACACATGAAGAGCTCCTTTCGATTGAAGTTCCACCCCCTTTACTTTTCGAATAGAACTCAAATGGTTCTGTGAAGGTGAGGTTGTTACCTGTAACAGATCTGATTGAGCTCTAAGGGGTGAGTCAGGGAAGTTAAATGCAGTTGATTTTTAAAAATGGTCCGTTAATATAATGTATGTATTGACCTATTGATAGCAAGTTTGCCTGCATTTGGACCAAAAGAGCTGAATTCACTCTTCAGTATTTTGCATAAAGCCAGAGGTTTTGTTAAAAGCGGGGGGCAGTAATGGGTAAGTCGGCGACGAGAACATTTGGAATTCTTACAAGCGGCGGTGACTGTCCTGGACTCAACGCCGCAATCAGAGGTGTTGCTAAGGCCGCATACGGTATGTACGACATGAATATTGTCGGTATTTCAGATGGATTCAGAGGTCTCATTGATGGCGAAGCCCATCTGATGATACCATCGGATTTTTCCGGCATCCTTACTCGCGGTGGAACGATTTTAGGCACCTCCCGGGAAAAGCCGTTCAAAAAAAATGGAGCGATGACGGATTCGACTGAAGGGCGCAGCAAACCGGAGGCCATAAAAGAGAATTATCGGAAGCTCGGACTTGACTGTCTTGTCGTACTCGGCGGAAACGGTACGCATAAAACGGCAAATCTCCTGAAACAGGAAGGTCTCAACGTTATCGGACTCCCGAAAACGATAGATAATGATATATACGGTACCTATATGACCTTCGGGTTTCATAGCGCCATGGAAATTGCGACAGAAGCGATAGACCGGCTCCATACCACGGCGGATTCACACAATCGTGTCATGATCATCGAGGTTATGGGGCACAGGGCAGGATGGCTCGCACTCTACTCTGGGGTCGCAGGTGGAGGAGACATTATACTCATTCCGGAGATACCTTACAGCATCGACAGCATCGTCAATCATCTCATGCGAAGAGAACGTGATGGAAAACCATTTTCCATAATCGTTGTCGCAGAAGGGGCACTTTCCCGGGAAGAAGCTAAGCTCTCAAAGGAAGATCGGAAGAAGAAGCTGAAAAAGGATAATATTCCATCAAAAGGATACGCACTCAAGAGAGAGATAGATAAGGCATCTGGAATGGAGACACGGGTTACCGTCCTTGGTCATCAGCAGCGAGGTGGCGCACCATCACCCTTTGACCGTATCCTGGCGACAAGATTCGGAACTGCAGCGGCTGAACTCCTGTACCAGGGTAAATACGGGAAAATGGTGGCCCTGGAGGGAAATAAAATCGTAGCGAAACCTCTCGAGGAAATCGCCGGTAAACTGAAACTCGTTCCTACAGACCATTTTCTTGTTCAGACTGCCAGGAATATCGGAACGTGTTTCGGCGATGATTAACAATCATGCGTCACTTACATCGGTGGTGCGAAGCCCCTTCGAAATGTGTTTTCCGTTACTGTCCGGGGCATCATGTAATGCAGTAGATAATCCGGTCCACCTGCCTTTGAACCCAAGCCGGACAGCTTAAATCCACCGAAGGGTTGTCTGCCTATCATAGCACCAGTGCATTTGCGGTTAACGTATAGGTTTCCAACGCGAAATTGCCGCAGCGCGAGCGCTATATGAGCTGGGCTTCGGGAATAAACGCTTCCCGTAAGTGCATAATCACCCATGAGTGCCGTATTCAACGCCTCTTTGAAGGTTGGCACCTTAAGAACAGCGAGAACGGGACCGAAGATCTCCTCCCTGGCAAGACGATGCTCAGATGTAATATCTGTAAATATTGTTATCGGCACCCTGAATCCCTTTCCTTTGTTTTCCCCTCTTATGAGATGAAGCCTGCCCTCGGATCTCCCTATCTCAATATAGTCGAGTACCTTCTTTTGAGCGGTCTTATCGATCAGGGGTCCCACAAAGCTTTCCGGGTCCTCCGGTGAACCGATAACGATGCTCTCTGCTGCAGCTTTTAATCGTTCCAACAGTGGCTCGTATATATCCTGAACAACGACTAAACGCGAACAGGCGGAGCACTTTTGTCCCTGGTACCCGTAGGCAGACTGTATAATCCCAACCACGACTTCATCGAGATCTGCATCGGAATCAACGATAATAGCATTTTTACCGCCCATCTCGGCAGTTACATGCTTTACGTGATCGGTAGCTTCAGATGTACGGGAGGCGTGTTCGATTATTCGAAGGCCAACCCTCTTGCTTCCCGTAAACGCAATTAGAGCGACGTCTGGGTGGTCGACCAGGTGATCGCCGATCTCGGAGCCTGGACCTGGAATGAAGTTGAGAACACCTGGAGGCAGTCCGCTTTCGCTAAACAATGTATAGAGCATAAAACCTGTGACAGCACTCTGGGAGGAAGGTTTGTACACAACAGTATTGCCCGTTACGAGTGCGGCCGATGTCATACCAGTAGAAATTGCAAGAGGAAAATTCCAGGGAGCTATGATTACAGAAACTCCTCTCGGTTCATAAAATAGCTCGTTGTTCTCTCCCGGAATCTTCATGGTCGACCTCGAAGTTCCCAATCGAAGCATCTGCCTTCCGTAATATTCGAGGTAATCAATTGCCTCACACACATCAGCATCAGACTCTATCCAGCTCTTGCCGACTTCGAAAACCTGAAGAGCCACAAGTTCATCCCGCATTATTCGTGCAACCTCTGCAGCCCTGAAGAGATAATTTGCCCGCTTTTCCGGTGGAACATCACGCCATTGGGGAAAAGCCTCCCGTGCGGCATCAACAGCCGCCTCTGCTTCATCTTCGGTGGCCTGTGCAATGATCCCGACCGTCTCTTCAGGATTAGCGGGATTTATCGAGCGAAATGTTTCTGCAGTGGTCACTCGTTCTCCACCAATAATGAGAGGTACCCTGCAGGGAAAATCCTTACGAACGTTTTCCAGTGCCCGAAACATCTGTTCCCTGTACTCAGTCCTATTCCAATCTCTGAGGGGCTCATTTCTGAAGGGACTCTTTTCAGGGGTAATGGAGAGACCGAATTGTGGTTCACGGGTAGTTCCAACCGCCTCGATACGTTCCCGGGGGTTCACCAGCAGCTCTTCTATAGGTCTGTTTTCCACATAGAGTGCGCTCAGAAATGATCCACGGGCTGTATTTTCCAACAGACGCCTGATCAGGTATGCCATCCCGGGTATCGCACTCCCCACCGTTGTATACACACGAACGGGAAGCCCCATCTCAACAAGTGCTTTCTGAAGAGGCTCGGCCATGCCGTAAATGACCTGGTATTCATACTGACCCTCGGGTACCTTTAATCTTTCGATAAGCTCCATCACACATGCAACGCTGCGTATATTCTGAGATGCACAGGCGAGCTTGAACCAGCGGTGATTTTCAAGAATAAAACGCGCCGAACGTTCAAAGCTGGCGTCACTCTCGTACTTGTTCATATAAACAGGGTAGGGCCAGCTTCTCTCTGGGGCGATAACCGACTCAGCCTCCCAGTATGCCCCTTTCACGAGACGAAGGGTCAGCCTCTGCTCTTGTGACTCCGCCCAGGATACGAGCTCCCGGAGATCTCTATCACATTCCTTTAGATAGCTCTGGAAAACCAATCCCGTGTGCGGATACCCCCTAAACTCCTCCTCTTCGAGAAGTGAACGGTAAAGAGCCAGTGTAATATTTTTCAGGTCGTAGTACTCCATGTCAAGTGTTACGTGAGCTCCGATTTCCCTTGCCTTGCGAAAGATACGCCTCAGTCTCTCCCGAGCGCTGACAACGATTGCATCAAACCCTGCACCGTGCATCTGGGAGTACAAAGAGGAAGGCTTTATTGAAATATCGACCCTCGGGGCGTATCCCCAGTCGAGAGTTTTATCGGCTGTACCGAGGGGTGGCCAGCTCTCTTGTGCTCCGTTAAGAAGATCCAACAAATTCAGGTAAAGCTGGAGGTATAGATCGGCTTCATGCTCCGAAACGACCGCTTCACCAAGTATGTCGGCTGAAATCCCTGTACCCTGAGAACGTAATCGATATAAAATGGGAATCACATCTTCAGTTTCGACAGCTGCAATAAAAATGCTCCCCATATTTCTTATCTTGTTCACTATGCTTAAAACCTTATCTCTATGCCTTCCGGTACAATCCGCGTCACTTCGGAGAGTTGGATCGAGTAAATGCGAATACTGCCCCTCCGGGCTACAGAAATACTGGGTAAAATGGGTGATAATAGAATCCTCTGAATGGAGAACAGGGAGAACATCGATGAATCTTAGCAGCGCTCCCTTGAATTCTACGTTCCGAAGACACTGCTCTAGAATCCTGCCGGTCCATTCTTTTTTGTTGAAAAGTGCCGGTTGTGCATCTCCCATTTTTTTGTATAGACCCACACCTCTTTCACGTATTCGGTATTCAAAATCCTTTACCATATTTCAAACCTCTTACAATCGAAAACGCTTTCCACCCAAAAGGTGAAAAAGATAACGGAAACTATCCTATACCCGGGATTTTATGCTGTCAAGCAAGACAATACCACATTGCCCGTGCCCCCATGACCCCTAACGTAATAATTGTAGATCTGAACCAAAAAATATTTGCAGAAATTTTTTTTGAAAGTGCATAGAAAATGAAAAAAACAGATACAAGGAGTCCTCTGGTAGATACCGATTGGCTTATCTTTCATCGGGACGAACCGCAGGTAAAACTCATCGATGTGAGTTCAGACAGAAGTGTTTATAAGAGTGGTCATATCGCGGGAGCCCTATTCATCAATTGGGAGACTGAACTGACACGTACGGAAGGAAAGGTCAAAGGGCAGGTACTGAGTAGAGATGAGCTGTCTGAACTTTTAGGAAAACTGGGTGTCTCAAGGGATGACGCAATTGTCCTTTACGACGATGCTATCAACCTCTTCTCCTCTCGGGTATACTGGATACTCCGATACTACCGTCACCCGGATGTATGTATATACAACGGAGGGAGAAATATGTGGCTCGCCAATGGTGGAAAGCTCACCACCAATACACCAATCCCTGACGAGTTCGATTACAGAGCCGGTAACCCCGATGAAACCATAAGAACGACGTGGGATTACGTGCTTGACCATCTGATCGATGAAAACACCACGCTCTGTGACACGGGAACTGAGTATGAATACAAAGGAAAAGATAAGTACTCGAAAAACGGAGGGCATATTCCTGGAGCTATCAATGTCAATTGGGAAGCCTCTGTAAACGGGGATGGGACCTTCAAGGATAGGGAATCCCTCCGAAAGCTTTACCTTGATGCAGGATTTCATCCCCACAAAGAGTTTATAACCTACTGTCAGCTCGGCGTTCGGACTGCTCACAGCTGGTTCGTGTTGCATGAACTGCTCGGTTATCAGAGAGTTTAAAATTATGATGGTTCATGGGAGGAGTGGGGAAACTCCCGGCATCTTCCAATAGAAAAGTAAGACCTGGATCATTTCTTGTGATAATCCTGTGTCCAATGTGTAAGTCAGCAAATATAATTATATGCATCATGGGGAAAGGACGAGTTCGTCGGAGGAAACAAGATGCACACCAGCCTGTATCATTTCCTCCCGCGTTCTGGCAATATTCCCTGAAGGTACATCAACACCCCGCGAAGCATTCTCAATAACGGTTGTATTGAACCCGAGACGCACCGAATCCAGAGCAGTATAAAAAACACAAAAATCAAAGGCGAGTCCGCAGATATAGAGCTCCTCGATTCCGAGACCGTTTAAATAGTATGAGAGCCCTGTCGAAGTTTTTCGATCATTTTCAAAAAATCCCGAATAGGAATCGAGGTTTGATCTTATGCCCTTTCTGAGAATCAGGTTTATAGCATTCCGGTTTAGTTCGGGGTGAAAGGCTGCCCCCTCCTTTCCCTGCACACAGTGATCAGGCCACAGTATCTGCTCCATATCACCGACGCTCACAACATCAAAGAGTTTTTTTCCGGGATGATTCGATGCAAATGATACGTGATCCTGCGGGTGCCAGTCCTGCGTCGCAACAACGGTATCGAATCTTCCCATGATCCGGTTTATCACCGGTATAATCTGGTCGCCCTTTGGAACTGGAAGCGATCCGCCTGGACAGAAATCATTCTGAACGTCAGCAATAAGAAGCGATGTTTTTTTGCGATCTATCTTCATCGGTAACCTCTTCACTTATGATCACAACGATAATGGGCAAAAGTAGTAGTGTCAAGGATGGGTAAAAATCCCTGATGATACTGTCAAATATTCGATGAATTGTATTTCTAGTTGAGGAGCTTCCTGATCCTGTCAAGGACAATCCCTATATCGTTACTCGTGACCTCGCGTGACGTAACAAAACGGACCATATTTTCCCCGGAAGCCGTTATCAGAATCCCATCACTCGCTAGCGCTCCTACAAATCGATGTGTATCAATCCGTGCGGCATCAAGAGTGGCGAGAACATAGTTGGTGTGTGTTTTCTCAATATCAACACCGACACCCGGGAGATCTACCAGTCCCCGGGCCAGCAGCTGTGCATTATCGTGATCGATCTTCAGTCTCGAGATATTTTTTTCAGAAAGGGCAACAAGACCGCAGGCGCAAAGCCATCCGGTCTGTCTCATGCCACCACCAAGCATTTTCCTAAAGCGCCGTGCCATCACAATGAAATCTTTTGAACCACACAGAACAGAGCCCACCGGTGCCCCAAGTCCCTTGGAGAGCGATACCATAACGGAATCTGCGTACTTTGCAATTTCCTTCACGTCGATTTCAAGAAATATGGATCCGTTGAACAGTCGTGCCCCGTCAAGATGAATAGGAATCTGGTGGCTGTTTGCGATCGAGTGTATGCGGCTGAATTTCTCAACTGGAGGAACAATACCGCCGTAACGGTAATGGGTGCTTTCGAGGCAGATCAGCCCTGTTCCTGGGTAATGTATGTCAACCGGACGGATAGCCGCTCTAACCCCTGCAGGCTCCGGTGCTCCATCCTCTCCCCGGACTGTTCTGATCATAAGACCGCCAACACAGGCGGCACCGCCGGTTTCCGAGGTCCGTATGTGTGCATTTTCCTCGACTATGATTTCTTCACCCCGTTTGGTGTGTGAGAGCAGTGCGACTAGATTACCCATAGTTCCACTGGGAATGAATATGGCTGCATCCTTTCCCAGAAGTCTTGCTGCAAATCGTTCCAACTCCTCCTGTTTTGGATCTTCACCGTACACTGAATCACCCAGGATTGCTTTGAACGCCTCTTCCCGCATGGTTTTATCGGGAAGTGTGATGGTGTCCCTCCTCAGGTCTATCTTTTTCATCAAGACCTCCTCTCGGCATACTGATCCTAAAATTGTACCACAGATCACAGTTTTTGAGGATACCAAGCTGCACTCGTAGATTTAATTGAGTTGCAAAATGCAGAGGAATCAGTACACTATTACTACCCTAAAGTGGAGGCGGAAGAGTATGGTTAGTGATTTTTCTGGTTTTCCCGTTGAATGCATCGACTTTTTTATCGCACTGAGTTCCAACAATAACAAGACCTGGTTTGACGCCCATAGAGGTGACTACGAGACCTTTGTCATGGAACCGGCCCGTCGTTTCGTCGTGGCAATGGGGAACCGATTAAAGGAACTGGTCCCGGGGATTCACGCTGATCCCCGCACCAATCGCTCGATTTTCCGCATTTATCGTGATACACGGTTCAGCAAGGACAAAACTCCCTATAAAACCCACTTGGGGATATTCTTTTGGGAAGGTGAAGGACCTAAAATGGAGTGTCCTGGTTTCTACTTTCACTTCGATAGCGAGAATCTCATACTCGGTGAGGGACTCTACATGTTTCCAAAACCACTTCTCGAACGCTACAGAGAGCGTGTTGTCCACCCTGTGCACGGGACCGAGCTCAGGGATGCTCTGAAAGATATACAGAAGAAGGAGGGTCTTTCCATTGGTGGGAAGGGCTATAAGCGGGTTTCACGAGGCTATGATCCTTCTCATCCGAACGCGGAACTTCTCCTCTACAATGGTCTTCACGTTGGCGAAACCGTTCCCCTGCCGGATGAGCTTTTCTCCTCCAGGCTGATTGATTACTGCATGGTTCGATTCAGAGACCTTCTCCCCATACACCGCTGGTTGGTTGCTCTTAACGCTTCTTGATCTTTCTAGTTCGATATGATTTATCATGCTGTAAACTGCGATAAATCTTATCGCAGTTAGCGGCATGAGCAGCCGATGCTCATACATAAATATCAAAATAAAAGGAATTATATATCATCCACAGATTGGCATGCATATTGCTTTATTATTAAAAAATGGAAAAGGAGTATGTTTATGCCGGATCTGCAAAAAGTAATGAACAGACATATCGTTCGAAAAATACTCAACCACTATACCTCAAAGGGTGAAAGGCGGATCGATGAATTCTTTGGTAGGGAAAAGGAGAGATCCATCACCGCATTTTTTGGGCGAATGCCTATACAGCTTACATTGAACAGAGCGATGAGCCAGATGGGTGTCAACGATGAAATGAAATCGAAGTTCTTTAAAACAAACGCCAACAAGCAGACAATTAAAAACGTGATGAAGACCATTGCGAAAAACGGTATGAAACACCCCTTTCGATTCGATGGACCTCTGGTCGTCGTATGGAATTACACCAACCTCTGCAATCTACGGTGCCGATACTGCTACCAGAGTGCAGGTAAGCATCTACAGGATGAATTGTCTTTTAAAGAGAAGATCGATCTCCTAAATCAGATGGTGGATGCAAATGTTGCCTTTATCGCGTTTTCCGGTGGTGAGCCCGTAATAGCGGAGAGGTTCCTCGATATCCTCAGGTATGCGAGCAAATTCTTCCACACGAGCATCGCTTCAAATGGTACCCTGCTCGGCGACAAGCAGCTCGTAGATAAACTGGCCGATTGTGGCGCACGAAACATCTTCATAAGCCTCGACGGTGCAACGGCAGAATCCCATGACATCATTCGGGGAAACGGGAACTTCAGAAGAACACTTAAAGGTATTGAAAACTGTGT
>CAYFYU010000022.1:0-21170 GCA_964347455.1 uncultured Spirochaetota bacterium
ATATAACACCCTGCTGCAGTCGAAAGTCTGGTTTCGTTTTGAGGGCATCCACCGGTGCTTCGAGAATTTTCGATGCGTACTGGAGGAGCACGTTTTTTGCATCACGAGCTACTTCCAGAATAGCCCCTGCTCCGCAGTAAACACCACGGGTGGCATGGGTACAGACGTCATACCCCGTTGAACGCGTATCGGCAGGAGAGATACCAACCTTCTCGAAAGGTACACCAAACTCCTCAGCAACGAGTTTGGCCGCTGCGTCCAGAGTTCCACCACCGTGATCCATGAGTGCGGTCAAAATATCGATGGACCCGTCTTCGTTGACCTTGACCTGAGCAGTGGTATAATCCTTGACCTCACCCGGAACTGGTGCTCCTGTGCCTGAAGTGTGAAAGCCCCGCGCCATCCCGATACCACGCCGAAATCTATCCTTCTGACTGCCAGGAGCGGGGCGGCTCTCCCAGCCGATTAACTGCGATCCTCTCTGCAGGAGCTCTTTGACTCCGTCTGAATGAATAAGTGATCGAACTGTTGGTCCCTGACCCCAAAATATCTCTCCCAGACCGACGTAGTTCTTCAATCGAATATCGAGCGGATCGAGGGCCAGTTTTTCTGCAAGCATGCTCATGGTTGTCTCAACGCCAAAGGTAACCTGCGGCGCTCCATATCCCTGCATGGCACATGCAGGAGCCTTGTTTGTGTAAACAGCAGTGCCCTCGTACCGCATGGCTTTCATACGGTAGAGCGAGTGCCACCATCCGGCGAGTACGCCCAGAAATGCAAGGGCCTGTATGTGATGGCTCCCTATATCTACCACAGCTTTCATCTCGCCCGCCACGAGTGTTCCGTCCCGTTTTGCACCGAGCTTCAGAGAATACCTCGTTTGATAGCGGCAGTGGTCGTAGATATCCTCCTCTCTGCTCTGTACGATTCTAACCGCTCGCCCGGTCTTCAGTGCAAGGGCCGCGGTAATCAGTATAACAGGATTTGTGTGAATGCCCGAGCCAAAATGGCCACCACCCGCCACCCGCACCACATTTACCTTGTTCAGCGGTATTTTAAAGATCTCGCCAATTAGTATACGGGTGTTGTGAAGCGCCTGGGTTGAAGGCCACAGCGTGAGCCCTCCGTCCGGTTCCGGGCGACAGACACAGGACCGCGGTTCGAGCTGGGCATGATAAACTCGGGGAGTCGAAAATTCGTTTTCTACGATAATATCAGCTTCCTCAAAAGCCTTATCCACATCTCCTTCAGAGACTTCTCTGGTGCATGCGATGTTTTTCTCAATGGGAATCTCTTTATCCTCAACGAATACTTTATCGTGAATGAGGTTGTTCTCTGCTGCCAGAGCCTTATCAACACTCATATAGGCGGGAAGAATTTCCCAATCAACCTTGACCGATTCTGCTGCCCGTTCTGCAAGTTCCTCTGATTCCGCTGCCACTGCGCCATAGGGATCGCCAACCTGTCGAACGTGGTCACTCAGCACCTGCCAGTCCTTATAGGTGGATCGTGGAACTGAAACCTGACGGATATTGAAATTCTCACTCGGCACATCGGTAAAACTCAGTACCTCGGCTCCCATCCTGACAGCTTCCGTGAAATCTATGTTTGTAATCCGTGCATGGGGATGGGGACTTCGCAGTATCTTGCCATAGAGCATCCTGGGTAAACTAATATCCGATGGGTATAGCTCCCGACCTGTAGCTCGCGCAATACCGTCTTTTCTCGGAAAATCCCTGCCCAGGTAGTGATAATTTTTACTCATTGAGTCTCCTATAATGATCTGTAATAATAACTGCGCCCTGAATTCACTGTCAACCGAATATTTAATACGAATGTCTATTTTATAAGGGGAAGCTTGAATTTGTATTTTAAAAATGATAACTGGGGAAAATGCTCTGTATCTATCCTGATTGTAACCGGAGCTAGATGTCTCAAGACCGAAACGAATCTGCTGTCAGCGGAAGAAAGGACTGATTCCCTATAACTGCACCGCTTTCATCCATGGCATAGGAGCCGTATTCCCTCATCTTCTCGAGATACTGAAAGTCAAATACCGGACCCTCGACGCATACACGGTCACCGGTATGATCGACCGAACAGCTCCCGCATACACCGATGCCGCACTTCATCATCCGCTCGATGCTTGCCTGTCCATCGATACCGTTGTTCTTCAAAAGGTGAATAGACTTCTTTGTCAGCAGTTCAGGACCACACACGACGGCATACTTTGGACCCACCTCTTTTAATATCGAATCGAGATGATCCGTAATCATGCCCTTCTTGCCGAGTGTTCCATCTTCAGTGCAGTAATGGATCATATCGACGGAGCCGGTTATTCCCCTTCGGAGCAGGGGTTCCACCCAATCAACCCAATGGTTACTCTCTCCACCACAGAGGAGGGTTGCCTTTTTACCCATGCCAATCAGCTCCATGGCACTGAATACGAGGGGTGCGCATCCAATGCCACCTCCAACTAGAAGATAATTATCGCTGCGCAATTCAAAACCTTTTCCCAGAGGACCAAGCAACCCAACCGGATCACCAGATTTCAATTCGAACATCTTTTCTGAGAAGCAACCCCTTCTCTTGCAGGTGAAACCAATCAGCTTTCCATCGTAGTATGAAACTGAATAGGGTTTTTGATTTACACCGGGAATCCAGAGCATATAGAACTGTCCCGGTTTCGGCTTCTTTACTCCCACTGATGCATCATCCTTTTCCACCTGCTGGTCGATTAATTGCTCGGCGTCAAAGAACACCGTCTCTACCATGTTGCTGGCGTTCTTCTCTATTAGTATTACAGGAAGTACAGTGAAACGTGAGCCTGTGCGGTTATGATTCCGAAGGGTGTCTTTCTGATCGGTTCTGTAGAATGAGTAGTGCTTACTTTTATGGGAAAGCCCGATGAGCTCCGCGCTATCCTTTATTTTATTGTCAATTAAAAACTTTCGTATACCGGTGTCTATCTCTCGAAAAATGGTAATTCCCTTCTGGTAAACCGCACTTCCGATTCCATAGAGCGTGGCTCCTGCCATGAGTACCTGAAGAGCACCGTCAACATTTGAAATTCCACCCGTACCGATAATCGGTATATTAACGCTTCTGTACAGCTCGTACACAATTCTAATGGTAATGGGTAAAATTGCCTGTCCGGTGATCCCGCCTCTTCTATTGCCGAGAAGCGGTGCACCAGTATTTACGTTGATAAGCATCCCAGGTCCAACGCTGTTAATGACACAAATCGCATCTGCACCAGCATCTTCCGCGGCACGTGCGACACCGACAATATCAGGCGTATTTGGACTCAACTTGACGATAACCGGCTTATCGGCGATATGTTTTATCCTTTTCGTAATGTTTGCAGTGTGTGTCCGTGAAAAGGCGAATGGTGTTCCAAACTCGTCAGAAACGTTGGGACATGAGAGATTGAGCTCAATATAATCGTATTTCAATCTTTTCAATTTATTGACGAGCAGAGGGAAATCCTCCTCCTTTTCCCCGTATATTGAAATGATAACCGGAAAATCAATGGGGATTCTCTCGTACTGCGCAACAAAGTCATCAATACCTGGGTTTGAAAGCCCGACGGCATTGAGCAATCCGCTCCCCCAGTCAAAGACAACAGGTGAGTTGTGACCCTTGCGCTTCGAGGGACCGATAGATTTTGATGTAACCAAACCAGCACCCTCTCGATAGACCCGTGCAAGAGAAGCAGCTGTTACTCCGAGAATTCCAGATGCAAGAACAGAACGATTTTTTAAAGGTACCCCGAAAAATGTCGTCTCCGTCATCATTGCTAAGGACCCCCTCCACCATTTTCATCTTGATGAACCGGCTACCACACGCCCTGCTGGTCGCATATAAAAAAAAAGCTTTCTTCTCTGGAAGAGAAGAAAGCTCCCCATCAAACGGGCCTTTTCCCATATGCATGTTTCGCAAGCTCATTAAAGCAATAGTATAGAGAAAAAAAATAATGTTGTCAAGCAAATTATCAAATTTCGTTATTTAAGTTCCTTGAAGGAATCGTCTATTTTTTCCAGGGCATCATCAATGTCTTTTTCCGTGTTTCCTGCCGAGATAAAGGTCTCCTCATACGGTGATGGAGCCGAAAAGTAGACTCCCTTGACAATTAGGTTCAGCCACCATGTACGCCATTTGTCTCTGTTCATACCCAGAGTTTCACGATAGTTCCGCGGTCTTTGCTCCAGAAAGAATACAGTCCACATGCCCCCAATTCCTGCAACAACGGCCCTGATTCCGTGTCTCCCAATCGAATCTTCTATGCCCCTCACGAGCTTCTCGCCGAGGTTGTTCATGTGTTTGTATTCCTGATCCGTCATCACTTTCGATAAACAGGCAAGGCTGGCGGCAACTGAAACAGGGTTACCGTTGTACGTTCCGAAATGGATCATTTCTCCCGGAGGATAGAGCATATCCCAAAACTCCTCTGTAGCCCCAAAGGCAGCCAGGGGCATGCCACCCCCCATCGCCTTGGAGAGACAGATTATATCGGGGGTAACACCTGTGATCTCAGTACCACCGCCGGGGGCAAGACGAACACCAACTTTTACCTCGTCGAAGATCAAGGTTACATTATGCCTGCGGGTAATTTCTCTCACACTTTCTAGGTAACCTTTATCGGGAAGGCACATGCCGAAATTGGCAACGATCGGTTCCATTATCAGCCCTGCTACTTCGCCAAGGTTTCGATTGAGGCACGCCTCGAGGGCATCCGTGTCATTCCATGGAACCACGAGTGTATTTTTTGCCGTATCGGGAAGGATACCTGCCGACTCAATGACCGGTGTCGGTGCCCATGAAGGGCCCATGTGAGACGGCCTGTGCGGCTTGTCGCTGATGAGAACGGCATCATGGCATCCGTGGTAACAACCCTCGATTTTGATTATCTTATCCTTTCCGGTAAATGCCCTTGCAAGTCGAATGGCATATAGTGTGGCCTCATTTCCGGTATTGGTAAGGCGGAAAAATCGCATTGCGGAGTATCGCCGCAGCAACTCCTTTAAAAGCTTCTCCGTAATGGCGGTTGGAATTCCGAACATAGTCCCCTTTTCTGATTGCTCCTTTATCGCCCTGTTTATTTCAGGATGAGCATGCCCTGCAATAATGGCGCCGTAACAATTATTGAAATCGATGTATTCATTGCCGTCCGCATCCCAGATACGTCCCTCCTTACCCTTTTCCACAAAAAATGGATGGGGCTCGTAGAACCGAAAGGGACTGGTTACTCCTCCCTGAATGAGTTTTACCGACTGTGAATGAAGCTTTGCGGAATTGGTGGTTTTTCGCCTGTACTCCTCAATGATACTCGCTAATTGAACCATGGTATTCTCCTTATCTATTGAAGATCCCCGGGTAAATGCAGTACAGATCTGGGAGATATGTACCATATCTATTTCTGCTAACACTTTATCACCTCTATAGGTTACGTCAATGTAATTGTTTCTTTTCGATTTCCATTATATGGAATAGACTGTTTAAATTTTTGTTGACGGCCAGGAGGTTCCCCCATAAGATGTTGACGTATAAACAGATGAACAATTAACGGAGAGTATGGGTGAAGAATTTTAAATTTGTAAAACCAAAAACTCTCTCTGAGCTTCTGGAGATAAAAAAGAAAGAGCGGAAAAAAGGCTTAATACTCGCTGGAGGGACCAATCTGCTGATTTACATCCGGGACGGAGTGATCAGGGAAGGAACGCTCCTCGATATTACCGATCTTTCGGAGCTGAGAGGAGTACGCTCGGAAAACGGTATGGTTGAAATTGGTGCTGCCGAAACCATTTCATGTCTTCTCAGCTCCAATGTACTCCGGAAGACACTGCCGTTTATTCCCGAGGCTCTCAGGAATTTTGCCAATCCGCTTGTGCGGAACACCTCAACAATAGGAGGCAACATTGCAGACGCATCTCCAATTGCCGACTCTGCACCTCCGCTCCTGGTATTGGGCGCACAGGTTGTAGCAGCAAGTGTCTCGGGTGAGCGCATAATCGCATTGGATGAATTTTTCGTCAATCCACGGGAAACGAGGCTGAAACCGGAAGAAGTACTCGTTCGGTTCCGTGTTCCGGTTCCTGGAGATGGAAAAGGCACGTTTATTAAGCTTGGTCTGCGTCGTGGCACCTCCTGTTCCATGACATCTGTCGCAGTCTGGCTCGTAGCAGACGGAGACGCCGTGAAAGACATTCATATTGCACTTGGTGGTGTAGCACCAAGACCTATACGAGCACCAAAAACTGAGGCCCAGTTTCGGGTTATAAGCCTGGAGCCTCAGATTATCGAAGCAACTGCAGAATCGATCATCGGGGAAATAAACCCAATTACCGATGTGCGTGGTTCGGCCGAGTACCGTCGAGAGGTCACTCCTCAAATTCTTGCCCGTACGGTAAAAATATGCGCTGGATTGGAGGATTAGGGATGAACTCAGAACTGTACGACATTTCGGTTCTGGTAAACGATAGAGAGGTAAGATGGGAGATAAAGGCCGAGACCACACTTTTGGAATTTTTAAGAAGAACCAATCACACCGAAGTCAAGCGTGGTTGCGATCATGGTGACTGCGGCGCCTGTACCGTTATTGTCGATGGAGATGCAACGCTTTCATGCCTGACCCTTGCACTACAGGTGGAAGGGAAAAAGGTATATACGGTAAAATCACTCGGAACCTGGGATAAGCTTCATCCACTGCAGCAGGCCTTCGTTGACTATCAGGCTCTGCAGTGCGGTTTCTGTACACCAGGTATTCTTATGACGGCCAAGGCTCTCCTGGACAAGAACCACCATCCGACCCGGGATGAAATCCGTGAGTCCCTCTCCGGAAACCTATGCCGTTGTACCGGCTACCAGAAAATCGTAGATGCCATTGAAGAGGCGAGCAAGGTCATCGAGAAGGTGAGCCGTGGAGGAATCCGATGAGTGAAGGGTACAAGATAATCGGGAAGAGAGTGGGTGGACTGGATGAAAGGGACAAGGTATTAGGTAATGTGGTCTTTGCTGATGATTTCACGATGCCCGGTATGCTCTTCGGCAAGGTCTTTCGATCCATTAAACCATCTGCGCGGATAAAAAAGATCGATACCTCAAAAGTAAAAGCACTGCCCGGGGTTGTCGAGGTGATCACTGCTGAGAATGTACCGAACAACGAATCGGTAAAGAATGTGGTGGGACAGACCACCGAGGTAGGGCTCCTTGAAGCCACCAATCAGGTTCTGGCCCGGGATCGGGTGCGCTACTTCGGCGAGCCAATTGCTCTTGTGGCAGCAGAAACACTCGATATAGCCGAAGAGGCACTGGAGCTCATCAATATCGAATACGAAGAATTACCTGCAGTATTTGATCCACTGGAATCAATAAAATCCGATGCTCCGAGGATTCATGGTGACAACAACGTAATCGCCTCCTGGAAGCTTCGTAAGGGTGACGTGGAGAAGGGTTTTGCGAAGGCAGATGTGATTGTGGAGAATACCTACCGTACTCCCCGGCAGGAGCATGCCCATCTGGAGCCAGAGGCTGGTGTAGCCTGGGTGGACGATATGGGGGTGATCAACATACGTTACGCCGCTCAGGTGATCGAGCATTATCGCGATGTGGCAGCCGTGCTCGGTCTCCCGGAGAGCCGTGTACGCGTAATCGGTACCCTCATAGGTGGTGGTTTCGGCGGCAAAGAGGACATCACTGTCGAGGTGTTCCTCGGACTTCTGGCGTGGAAAACAGGCAAACCGGTAAAGCTTACCTATACCCGGGAAGAGATGGGGTACGGCCGCCACAAACGTCCTCCAACTATTTTTCGCTACAAACACGGTGCTACGAAGGATGGTAGATTGGTGGCAATGGAGGCAGAGCTGTTATCCGATGCGGGAGCCTATGTTTATTTAAGCCCATGGATCCTCATCTATTCCACCGTTCATAGCACAGGACCCTATGAAATTCCAAATGTCAGAGTTGATTCCAGATCAGTGCTCACAAACAATATCATGACCTCTGCATTACGGGGATTCGGCAGCATGGAAGTGGCGTTCGCCTATGAGTCGCAGATGGATGAACTTGCCCGCAAGCTGTGTATGGACCCCCTTGAGTTTCGGAAGAAAAACTTCTTTAAAAAGGGCAGCCAGACAGCGAATTTCCAGGATATTACCTCAGAGGTTCTTCTTGAGGAAGCTGCCGATGGGGCGTTGTCACTCTTGGGAAAGAAGAGTAAGGGGACGAAGAACAGCAAGATAGGCAGGGGATTAGCCTGTATCTGGCAATCCTATGGCAGGATGACTTATCTGCACGACACCTCCAACGCATGGGTAAATCTCGAGCTGGATGGGAGTGCTGTGGTGCGAAGCGGTATCCCGGATCTGGGGGGAGGACAGAGGGAATCCCTTCGGGCAATTGTTGCTGAGGTTCTTGGGTTGAAGCTCGATGAGGTTCATGTCATTTCCACCGATTCTCAGGTTACTCCGCTCGCAGGAACGGTGACGGCCACCCGCGCGCTGTTCATGTCTGGGAATGCGGCCAAGATGGCTGCAGAGAATGTACGAAAGATCGTTCTCGACAAGGCATCGGAGATGCTCGGCCTGCCGGTTGAGGTGCTGGATCTACGGGACAAGAGGGTATACTCTACCAATGATAAAGGAAAAAGCATTTCACTCATCGATGTAATTAAAAAGTGTATGGCAGAACAGATCCTTCTCCAGAGTCTCACCACCTATCAGGCTCCAGCGTCAGAACCGATCACTGGTGATACAATTACCGATCCTGTTTTTCCCGATTATACCTTTGGTGCACAGGCAGCGGAAGTTGAGGTGGATACTGTCACCGGAGAGGTAAAGGTTTTGAAGTGGGCTTCTGCCTATGATATTGGTCAGGCGATCAACCAAAATCGTGTTGAAGGACAGATGGAAGGCGGGGCCGCACAGGGTATTGGTTTCGGGCTGATGGAGGACTACCTTGAGTTGGAGGGAATTCCCCTGACCTGGACTCTGCACGAGTATCTGGTGCCCACCTCAATGGATCTGCCGGATATCAAAACGGTTATCCTCCAGTCAAAGTCCGGTAAGGGCCCTTTCGGCGCTAAAGGCATCGGGGAACCGGCCATTACTGCTGCAGCACCGGCAGTGGTTAATGCCATACGGGATGCAGTTGGGGTGCGTATCGATCAGATACCCGCTACTCCAGAGAGGATTTTCTTTGCCCTCAAAGACAAGAAAAAACAGGATAAAACCTAAGATGAGCTCAGCAACACTCATTAGAAAGGAAGCCAGGCTGTGCTTGCAATAACGGGAAAGATGTTGATTGTAGATCTTGAAACGTTGAATACTCGAATTGATAGTATCCCGAATGAGCTGTACGAAGAGTATCTGGGCGGCTATGGAGTGGGTGTCGCCCTCCTACTGGACCGAATGGATCCCACAGCAGATCCTCTGGGAGAAAGAAATATTCTCGGATTTGCCGCAGGGTACCTGACCGGCACCGGAGCGTACATCGCATCCCGATTCATGTGCTTCGGCAAGTCCCCATCAACCCACGGATGGGGGGATGCCAATTGCGGGGGATATTTCGGTCCCAAGTTGAAGCAGGCAGGTTTTGATGTGATTCTATTGAAAGGTATCGCGTCAAAACCGGTCTATCTGCTGGTGGACGAGGGAGAGGCTTCGCTCAATGATGCTTCATGGATTTGGGGTAAGGACTGCTACGAGACCGAAGACCAGCTCAAAGAGCGGCACGGGAAAGAGTGTGAGGTGGCCTGCATCGGGCCCGCAGGAGAGCACCTGTCGGCAATCGCCGGTATATCCACCGACAAGGGCCGTTTTGCCGCCCGATCTGCCCTCGGCGCAGTCATGGGTTCCAAACGGGTCAAGGCGGTTGTTCTCAAGGGAAATGGTAAAGTTGAGCTGGCTGATCCCGAACAGATGAGATCATTGCGCAAGAAATATCTGCCGGTATTCAGGGAGGAGTTCGCTTCGGATCTTCGGCACTACGGTACGCCAATGTGGTATGACGCTGCGCTGCTCGATGGAGATGCACCCTGGAAGAATTGGTCCTCATCAGTCGAAGAGATGCCTGAGCGATCAACGACTGCGGACAGGGTGCTCGATTATCAATTGAAGCGCTACGCATGCTCGGGCTGTCCTGTCGGCTGTGGTGGCCATTTGGGAATAGAATCGGGCAAGTACAGAACAGACCACCCGGTCCACAAGGTGGAATATGAAACCATGGTGATATTCGGGCCAAACCTCCTCATAGACGACGTTGAATCCCTCATCAAGATAAATGACCTGTGCAACCGCTTTGGCATGGACACCATCAGCTGCGGAGGACTGGTTGCGTTCGCCGTTGAATGCTTTGAACGGGGTATAATAGGCACCCAGCAGACCGATGGCCTTGAGCTTCGCTGGGGCGGAGCTGAGGCAGTAGTCGAACTTGTCGAAAGAATAGGTAGGGCCGAGGGAATCGGCGCTATTCTCTCACAGGGCTTCGACAACGCTATAAAAGCATTCGGACCCGATTCTGCTCAATTCGCAATGGCGGTAAGGGGGGAGGGACTTCCCGGTCATGATCCGCGATGGAGCGCCGGCCTTGCCCTTACCTACTACATTGATCCCACCCCAGCCAGGCATACACAGGGTTCCACAACTTTCCCTGTAGCAGGTTATGATATACCCGATATTCCTTCGCATCAGGAAAAGGGCAGAGCTTCCCATCACAGTGCAAATGTCAACTGGACGCATACACTCAACGCTGCCGGTCTCTGTCTTTTTGGGTATATAACTCTGGATTATAAAACCTTGCCTGAGTTTCTCAATGCAGCTGATGGCAAACAGTGGAGCCTCGAGGAGCTGGAGCGCATCGGCCTTCGTATTGCTCTGGCTCGCCAAATCTTTAATGTACGGGCAGGAATCACACTGGACAGGTACACCTTTCCCAATCGGGCGCTGGGGAAACCGCCCCTGAAATCAGGTGAAACCCAGTCCGTTACAATCGATCTCGACACCATGATACGAGAGTACCTGCAGAAGATGGGCTGGAATGATAAAACCGGTCTCCCAACTGATGATGTGCTCGATGATCTGAACCTATCCCACTTTCTCTGAAAACAATTATGGTCTGGTTTGTTCTCTCTCTGAGTGCCGCTTTATTCTGGGCCGGCGGCGCGATACTGGTAAAAAAGGGATTTGAAAACATTCCTCCACTCTGGAACAATATCATTAATAATCTTCTTGCCCTCTTTATTTTTATCCCAGTAGTTTTGCTGTTGAGCAGATTTCGGTTGAATGTTCCAACAATTCAGATATTCGGGGTGATCCTTTCCGCATGTTTTTTGTACCAGTTCTTCTATTACAGTATTTCGAGGGGACAAATCTCTCTCACGGGAACGATTGTTGCCAGTTATCCTGTTGTGACCATCATCCTCTCTCACATCTTTCTTCATGAGCGATTGTTCCTGTCCCAGTACTGTGGTGTTGTCCTCATACTGACTGGCGGTATCGGTATCGCGATGCCAGATAAAAAGCGTCCTGTTCAGAAATCGAATCTATCATGGATTTTGTGGGGATTGACCGGCGCTTTTACACTTGGAACTGGGGATTTTCTCACGAAAATATCTGTAAACAATATTGGCGCCTACTCCTTTATTTTCTTTGAGTCTTTGATAATGAACGCATTCTCCTGCATGAACTATCTGGTGGATAAACCGCATAGGGCAGTTCCAAAAATTTTTTCAGAGAAAATCAAGCCTACATTTTTGGGAATAATCATGCACCTCGTGGGAGCTCTCTTCTTTTTAATAGCCTTCGATTATGGACCAGCTTCACTGATCAGCCCGGTCTCATCGATTTACCCTGCTTTTGTTGCCCTATTAGCGATCCGCTTTCTCAAAGAGGTCGTTACTAAAAGGCAAGGGCTCTCGATCGGGATAATTGTGGTCGGCTTAATTACTGTCGGTCTAGGATCTATATTATAAGAGGCACCAATCAATGGGATAACACTCATACCTGATCTCTGGGTCTAGATGTTTCGTTTGGATCAGTCATGACTTAAGAGAGCCCGCACCTTTATGACTGCATCAGCAGCATCGAAACCAACTGCATCGGCGCCTATTTCATCGGCAAATTCCTGAGTCACAGGACAACCCCCCACAATTACCTTGACCTTACCCCTCAAGCCCTCCTCATCCATCTTTTGAATCACCTCACCCATTACCTGAAGAGGTAGAGTGAGGAGGGTTGACATGCCCAGGCAGTCAGCTTCATTTTCCTTCACGGATTTTATAAACTCTTCCACTGCAACGTCAGTTCCGATATCCACAACATCGAATCCGTTCGCCTGCAGAACAGCAGCAACAACAGATTTGCCGATGTCATGAATGTCTCCCTTGACCGTCCCGATGACGATCTTTCCGAGAGTTTTTCTACTGGTTCCTTCTGATTTTATCTCTTTGTCCAGAATCGTTGTGGCCTGTTGCATTACATCGGCCGCCATGATAAGCTCGGGAAGAAAGACATTCCCTGCTCCAAAATCATCACCAACCTTCTTGATTCCCCGGGCAAGCCCCTTTTCGATTGTCTCAACCGGATCCACTCCATTCTCAATGCCTCTGTTTACCAATTTTAAACACTCCTCAACATCTCCATCGATTACAGTCTGGGCAAGTGCATCAAAATAGTCTCTATCCATGTTTTCCTCCTCCTAAAAGTCACCCATCATCGTTTTGGCGGTTTGTCTACTTCCCCCGCATCACGTTTTTTTACAAATGCCAGGTAGTCATCAATTTCCTTCCTCTTTTCCGGTGAGACCGGTGACTCATGGTTTTCCAGTATGGTAAGGGCCTTCTGCCTTGCTTTTTCCAAAAGTTCAGTGTGACCGCGTTCCCAGGTTTCAAAAAAATCCCGGTTACTCAGTTCAGGAATGAGGAACTCTCTGCGGTACCAGTCACGGGTGTGTCTTTCCTTGAGGTAGCTCCCGGGCAATGGGCCTACCTTGAGTATCTCATCGACTGCCAATCTTTCATCGTCTATCTCAATTCCCTTTAAGTACTTACCGATAAAAGATGCAACTTCATTATCAATACACATGTGGGTCCAGTCCACATAGTTGAAGCCGGCCATTCCCCCGATATCCCACATCAGGCTTATATCGCTCAGGGCGTAGGTATAATTCTTGAGCGCGCTTTCATAGGCAGCCTGTTCATCGGTATCGCAGGAATCGTTAATGGTAAATCCAACGCAGGGAACACCGTAGAACTGAGCCATTGCGGATATTCCTGCACCGACAAGTCCATACTCTGGATTTCCAAACTGCCACAGTCCTGTTTTCATATTCATGGAGGGATTGAAACTGCAGAAACAGAGTGGGTGGCCGGGCTTGTAGCTCTGTGTTTGAACCACAAGAGCCAGCGTTTCTGCAAGGGCCTGAACGAGCATTCCTGCCAGAGTAGCCGGACCAGTCGCACCACCCATGAGCGCACTGTAGACAGTTATCGGAATGCCGGCATCACAAAAACCGATGAGCCAGCTCGTGTAATTCACGTCGATAACTCTTGGCGGATTGGCTATTACATGACCGAGAATATGGGGCTTCTGTAATAGAGCTTGCTCCCCCCCGGCAGCTATCTGCCATAGCTTGATCAGATCGGGGATTTCATTATCTGCGCCTGTGTTGTAAACCCAGGTCATGCTCTTTTCGGAATACTTCATCATTTCACCGACAAGCATCTGTGAGTTACAGATCTTTGGTTCGTCGTAGAGCCACATTACGGCCTTGTATAAACCGTGAACGTTCTCAAGGGCGTCACCCATAAGAGTGCCGTCGACCGCGTCGGCCCGCGTTGCCTTCCGGCGTTCTCCTGTCCGAATGTCACGAAGATATCTACCTGTTACGGTACCGAAGTGAACCTCCCCGTTGCCGATTGCCATATCATTTTCTCCAGCATCATCTCTCCCGTAGATTGTAAAAGAGCCTGGGCAGGTCTCAAATGCCCTCATTACGACTTTCTCGGGTATCCTAACCAGTGCACCGTCTTTTTCCAGCGTACAACCAGCCTTTTTGAACATCTCGGATGCGCGGAGGTCGTCGCAACGCATCCCTCCCTCCTCAAGCACCCTGATTGCTGCCCTGTGTATCTTTTTACGTTCCTCTTCGGTTATCGGAAACAGTGCTCCAACCAGTTTCCCCCTGAATCCTTCCATCCATCACCTCCTCAATTTATTATAACTGTTTTAACCATGCGTGCTGTTCTTTACGGCCGTTCTACAGCAAGCTATAATCCAGTCCCATTTGGGATAGCTCCTTCTGCATGGACTCGTACAACCTCTGGTAATCGGACAGCGGCTTAACCTTGTTTAGATCGTATATTTCACTGAACTTCTTTCCCAAAGGTGCCCGTGGGATTTCCTTTTCATAGCGAGAGACCAGCTTCCTGACAAAACTGTTCGCCTGAGGCCGTTTCATGCCCATGCGCGCCACGATATGCCCCACCTCGGCAGCCGTCTGTATTTCAAGGGTTGAGACGCGCTCAGGATTCTTATCACGTGCAATACCCCCTGCAACAAGGTTGGCACCGGAAACGGTCGCTGTTACGGCATATGCTGCAAATTCATAAAACAGCATCTCTGTACAGGGTCCGGCAGCCGCCATGGCAACGGACTCGTTTAAAAGGTGGGTATTTCTTGCGATAGCTTGACTGTAGACGCTTACGAGCCACAGCATTGCTGAACTGGTATTGCACACCTGATGAATGTCTATAGGAAAGGGTATGTGGTAGTCTGCACTATATGCAAACAGTCCAAGAAAGAAATGAGCGATCAATGTTATCATAGTACCTTCTGGACCGCCCGCATAGCCGCCCATGAGTGGTCCATAGAGCCCAGCCTTTCCAAACCCGCTTTCGAGCTGCCACGGAACCTTGTTCATCCTCGCATAATCGACCTTTAACTCGGCAATCACCCCGTTCTGGGTTACATCATTCTGGAGGGCTCCAAATTTCTGGCTGGCAGCCGCCATTATTGCCACCGTGCTCTCTGCACAGGAGATCATGGCATAGAGGCCGAGTCCTGGTCTTCCCGCCAATCGAGCTGCCTCTCTCCTCTTCGAAACGTCCCAAATAGCAGCCGCTACCTCGATAGGTTGTCCCGATTGAATTGGAAAACCATTGAACGTGTTGTGCAGAGATACGCCGCAGAACGCATCGGCAAGGGGTACACTGGCTATGGCCTGAGTCACTTGGAGGAAGAGATTCTGGGGCACCGGTACTCCGAGACCCGAGGCAACAAAGGATGGATCACGCCTATCTTCCACTTTCCGTGCATGGGTGATACCCCGGTCCTTTCCATCACCCCATACGTATGTGTCTGGCGCACCTTCCAGCCGTTCTTCAATATCCTCCCTGTTGAAACGGACAACCCGCTGGGTGTCTAAACAGTAAAATCCTACCCTCGAGAAGAGCTCAAGACCGGCCTCATAGGCTCTGTCTGCCAATGAATCGTCACTGGGAATGATCTGATCGGGATCAAATGCAATCTCATACTTTTCTACCAGTTCGGAAACGTTTCTCCACAACAGTGCATCGTACTGAGATTCCTTCATTCTTTCTCCACTGATGCAGCGCTCAACAACATCCCAGAAAGTCATCATGACGGAATTCCCTGTTACCAAATTTACCGAACAGTAACTCTATCTTCCATGAACAGACAACTGTGAATCGTAAAATCGTACAATAGAGAATTCAAGATGATTCCCTCATCCTTGTCAACTGAAATAGTGAATATAAGTTCTCACTATACGGAACCTCATCAATGTATTATAATAGAATTGAATCTCTTTCGGAATAATGAAAGTAAATTAAGCCTGATGAGTTCTTTCGACAAAGTGCACTGCATCTTTGAGCTATTACAAAAGCACTTTAAAACGGGATTGACCAACCACGAAATTAGCGAGCGCCTCAATCTTCCACCATCAACGAGCTACCGCATTCTTGCTTATTTGAAGAAATATGGATACGTTTACAGGCGCCATGAGGATAACCGCTATTTCCTTGGTTTTCATCTTCTGCGCCTCGCCGAGTCTGTTGTAGAAGGAACGGATGCTGCTGAAATCTGCCTGCCTTTTTTGGAAGATCTTCACTACGAAACTGAAGAAACCAGTTTTTTCGCATTGCGAAGCGGTAATTATTGTGTGGCAATCGAAATTTGCGGGCACATAAATACACGTATCAATGTTGGTCGTGGGGAAATCATGCCAATGTACTGTGCAGCATCGGGAAAAGCTGTACTTGCCTTCCTCCCGGAAAGAGAACGACTAAGGATAATCAATGAGCTCGATTTTAAAGCTTACACACCATATACGAACACAGACCTTGAAAACTTAGAAAGGGAGCTTGAAGAGATCCACAGAACTGGAGCCGCATACAACATCCAGGGACTTCACAAGGGATTCAGTGCCGTAGCAACTCCGGTATTCAATAATAGAAACGAGGCTATCGGCTCCATAGCACTGGTCGGGGCCTCGGTGGATCTGGACAAGGAACAGCTGGAGGAGTATGCGAGTCTCCTGATTGATGCAAGTTCAAATATAACGAGTAAGCTTGGCGGTAGTTTTCCTCATTGGATCAGCGAATACTATGAATCAAAAACGTGATGATAAAAATAATACCATGTTTTATGAATGCCACTCTTTGGGTACTACTGAACCGTCACCCACCCTGAAATTGAACCCCCCACTTGTCAGCAAGGTAGGGCTTGACATACAGCTGAACGTGGGACAAAATGAATCTTTATCCCTCAATTCAACGTATTTGAGTTAACGATAATCATCGGGGAAAACGAATGCTTTACGAATTCAACTATCATCGTCCGGACACACTCGATGAAGTCTTATCAATCATTGCTGAAAAGGGTGGAGAGGCAAAGGTGTTCTCTGGAGGAACTGATCTCTTTGTGGACATTCGTGCAGGTCTTACAACACCGGAATCCGTTATTGATCTAAAGGGAATCGAGTCGTTGCATGAGCTCTCATTTGATAAAAAAGAGGGCCTTTCTATTGGCGCATGTGTAACCATAAACGAGCTTATCGAGTTTGACGCGGTCATGAAACATTACCCAATTCTCTCTATTGCCGGGAGTGAGCTCGCTACCCATCATCTCCGCAATCGGGCAACGGTTGTCGGTAATATCGTCACCGCATCACCCTGCGGTGATATGGCCTCTCCCCTCCTCTGCCTGGAAGCTTCCCTGGTCGTCACCTCACAGAGGGATTCAAAAAAGATACCATTTACGGAATTCATCACCGGAGTGAAGAAAACGGTCCTTCAACCCAACGAAATTGTTGAGAAGATCATCGTGCCAACCAAAATGATCAATGCACGGGGAGGTTACGAGAAGCTCAAGCGGATAAAAGGTCACGATCTCGGCGTTGTAAGCACAGCTCTCCTAAAATGTAACGGTTCTATAAGAATTGCTATCAGCTCGGCTGCTCCAACGCCAGTCCTGCTACCCGATTTCCCGTCACATGTCTCGGTAGAAACAGTGCAGAATGCCGCACAAAGTGTCATCCGCCCAATCGATGATGTTCGATGCACGGCGGAGTATCGGGCATTCATGGTCAATGTTTTTATTGAAAGGCTCATGGGAGAGGTAATCTAATGATCCGTATTACGGTCACGGTAAACGGCGAGAAATATACACGAGACGTGGCTCAAAACAAAACATTGCTCCATTTCCTCCGGGATGATCTCGGTTTGACAGGCACAAAAGAGGGGTGTGGGGCTGGTGAATGTGGTGCCTGCTCCATCATTCTGGACGGAAAAAGTGTCAATTCCTGTCTGATACTCGCTGCCGAGGTTAATGGCTCGGAAATTGAAACAATCGAGGGCGAGGCAAAAAACGGGAAGCTTACAAAGTTGCAAATGGCCTTCCATCGACATCACGCTGTGCAGTGTGGTTTCTGCACACCTGCCATGATCATGACGGTCAAAGATCTCCTCAAGAGAAATCCAAAGCCTACAAGAGAAGAGATTATCGATGGCATCGAAGGTGTATTTTGTCGTTGCACTGGGTATCAGCAAATCGTCGAAGCAGTGCTCGATGTAACGGGTCAACTCCGCAGCAAAGGGGAGCTGAAGCATGTCTGATAATATGAGCACTGGTAAACTGAGTACTGTCGGAAAAGAGACACCGCGTATCGACGCGTACGAGAAGCTGACCGGTGAAGCGACCTATGTGAGTGACATGAAGCTTCCCGGCATGCTCTATGCACAGGTTAAAAAAAGCCCCCATGCAAGGGCAAGGATCCTGCGTATCAAAACGGGCAAGGCAAAATCACTTCCGGGCGTCAGGGCGGTCATCACTGGCGCTGAGCTCAATTACCGCGTTGGTATGTATATGATAGACAAGTACATACTGGCAAAGGGAGAAGTGCGGCATTACGGCGAGGCTATTGCCGCAGTTGCAGCAGATACCCTTGCAACTGCCCGAAAAGCGGTTGAGCTTATCGATGTGGAATATGAGGTACTCCCACCCATTCTCCATCCTATTGATGCATTAAAGAAAGATGCTCCACTCGTTCATCCACAACTCGGAGAGTACGATTATATGGATGCTGTATTTACCCCGATTCCAGGAACGAACATCTGCAATCACACGATGTTACGGAAGGGTGATATTGAGAAAGCTTTCAAGAAATCGGAATGGATTATCGAACGTGAGTACACAAATCCCTCTGTACAACACGTTCCTATGGAAACACATGTCTGCATTGTCCTATGGAAACAGAGCGATCAGGTCACCATATGGTCTTCTGCGCAATCGCCGTTCACACTTCGGAACCTTTTCTGCAAAGCCTTCAAGCTCCCACACCAAAACGTCCGGGTCATCGTTCCCTATGTAGGGGGTGGATTTGGGGGTAAGGCTGGGATACACATCGAACCGCTCGTTGCATGTCTCTCTCGGAAGGCGGGTGGACGTCCAGTGAAATTTACCGCGGACAGAGAGGAGGAGTTCAGTCTTTTACCTTGCCGCAGCGCTCTTATCTATCGCATCAAGACAGGGGTTTCAAACGATGGGAGGGTTCTCGGACAACATATGAACATGTACTGGGACTCCGGCGCCTACGCGGATTATGCGGTCAATGTAACAAGAGCTTCTGGATACTCCGCTGCTGGACCATATGATATCCCAAATGCATGGGTTGATGCCTACACCATTTACACCAATAAACCCTTTGGTACCGCATATCGAGGATTCGGTCATGTTGAGTTCTTCTGGGGACTCGAGCGTCACATGGAGCTCGTAGCCCATGCCATCGGAATGGATCCTCTGACTTTCAGGAAGAAGAACGCTTTGCGACCCGGTTCGATTACCCTGACCGGAGAGAAGATACACCGCAACACCGGAAGCATTCTCCGGTGCTTGGAAGAAGCCGAAAGAGCGATAGGCTATGGAAAGCTTACGGCAGCAGAGAAAGCGCGAGAGAAAAAGTCCGGTATGAAAATAGGGAAGGCAGTTGTCGGTCTTCACAAAGCACCCGCAATGCCTCCATTTACGGCAACAGGCGTTGTTATGCGGATGAACGAAGATGCCACAGTTACCGTGAATTTTGCACTCACCGAGATTGGGCAGGGAACCTATACAGCGATCGCACAGATCGTTTCCGAGCGACTGCGATTTCCTATTGAACGAATAAAGATAACCTCTGAAACGGATACAGATCGTGATCCCTATGACTGGCAAACTGTTGCATCGAAGGGAGTGCTTTTAACTGGAAATGCAGCACTTGTTGCTTCTGACGATCTCCTGCGAAAAGCTTACCATGTTGCAGCGCAGGTTCTCAGGGCACAGCCCATTGATCTCAACCACAATGCGGAAGGAGTGTTTGTTAAGCATGATCCGGAAATGTCTGTTTCCTTCCGCGAGATGGCCACAGGCTATGCCTTTCCCGACGGAAGATCCATTGAAGGTCCACTCATAGGCGTCGGCAGATACATTGCACAGGGGTTGACTCATCTGGATAAAGAAACTGGACAGGGTTTGCCCGCTCTCGACTGGACCTACGGGGCGCATGGTCTTATTGTCGAGGTGAACATACAAACAGGAGCATATAACATACTGAAAGTCGCCTCGGTTTTCGATGTGGGCAAGGTGGTTAATCCTGATGCGGTCAGGGGACAGGCTATTGGAGGAATGATACAGGGACTGGGTACGGCGATGTGTGAGGGATACATCTACGATCAGGAGGGACATCTCCTCAACCCCTCTTTTACAGACAACAAAATACCAACAGCAAAAGACATACCGCCAGAAATCGAGAGTATTGCGGTAGAGACACCGCAGCTCGATGGACCCTTTGGCGCCCGTGGTGTGGGAGAGCACTCTATGATTGCAGTCGCGGCTGTTCTCGGCAACGCAATTCAGAATGCCTGTGGAGCTGAAATCATGCACATGCCGATCCGTTTCGAAGATGTATGGAGAGCCCTCAAAAAGAAAGAGCTAATTGATAACTGGATCACGAAAAGCCCATACGGTAGCTGTAGGTCTGCTCCAGAGATAAAAGCCCATTACCTGGATAACCAGAAGCATTGAGATGAATAAAAATACAGATTACTTTTTATAATCTGCATTTCCATGAAGGCAGGATGTTACCTGCGATTGCCGTATTCCTCTTCGACCAATCTAACTACATCATACTTGGACATACCCTGGTCAAGAAGATCTCGTATATAGGTTTTTACCTCTATTGCACCCCGAGGTGCATCACAGGTACACGTATCGAGAGGGGTAATTCCACACTCTCCGCATGGACAGTTGAAGTTTGCTGCAATACCAAGCACCTCAGTCTCCCATGTATCATTCTTTCCAGAGACAATGTTAACTTCTCTTGAACGGCTGTTGCCTGAACCAGGGACAATTGACAGTATAGTAATCAAAATACCGGCGATCACCACAAGAACGATGATCACGGGGGCATAGGATATCAGGGTTTTTTTCTGCGACTTTTTGGTTGAACCTCGCTTTGCTGCGGTTTGGTATTTTTTATTGCCCGAAACTTTCTTCATTGTTTTTATTGCAGCAGCTTTTCCACTTTTTAGCTTTGTCCCACAGTAGTTACAGAAATTGCTTCCTATCTTCAAAGTCTGGCCACAATTACTGCATGTGAGCTCTGAAACAATTCTTTCA
>CAYFYU010000022.1:21180-25109 GCA_964347455.1 uncultured Spirochaetota bacterium
TTCACCGCAATTGCTGCAGTAATTACTACTTGCCGGATTGTTTGTACCACAATTCTGACATTTCACAGCCGATCTCCTTATCTGTGGAATATAATGACTTTTCCCTCTCCTCTTTCCCGAATACTAAACCAAATATCATGTGATTTTTAAATAACCAATAAGAGTTTGTTTTGGAGAACAGTCTTAAAAAGTCTTGACTGATAAATATACATATATTACTCTACGGAAACAATAAATTTTATACGAATAATACTTAGGAAGACTTCTATATGAGAAAGTACCTATTGGTTTCAATGATTTTAATGACTGGTTTGACCTTTCTCTCCTGGAAATCCAACAGGTATTCAAAGATTATACCTGAAAACAATGAGATTAAAATTGCCATCAAAAAAGTGTCTGACGGCAGACCTCACTACTACAAAATTACAAAGGATGAGCGTGAGATTAAATTTTTCCTGTTGATGAGTGACGACGGAATAGTCCGGGCAGCCTTTGATGCCTGTGATGTTTGCTTTCCTGAAAAAAAGGGATACGCGCAGGATGGCGACTATATGATCTGTAACAACTGTGGCCAGGCATTTCATGAAACGAAGATCAACGTCATCAAAGGAGGCTGCAACCCTGCACCAATTGACAGGATCTTCGACCAGCAATTTATCTATATTTCAATGACTAGTATGGAGCAGGGACTGTCGTACTTCTAGGAGCTCGGGATGAACATTTTAACAATCCCTGTAAGAAATCTGAGAAGGAAATTACTCAGGACCATACTCCTCGTAGTCGTATTCACCATTGGTATTTTGTCTATGGTGACCATTAATAATATCTCGCAGTCCGTCGGTGAAGGCCTGGAAAAAAAACTCAATCAGTTCGGTTCAAACATCCTGATCTATCCAAAAAATGAAACATTGAATGTGAGCTATGGCGGATTTAATCTCGGAAGCTTATCATATAATGTTCAATACCTCAGCGGATCACACGTTATAGATAGTGTAAGAAACATCGAGCTTAAGAAAAACATAAGCGTTGTAGCCCCCAAACTGATCGCCTATGAAAGTTACCGTGAACAATCCATTGTCATCATTGGTGTGGACTGGAATGAGGAGGTAAGGATAAAAAATCATTGGGTTATTGACGGAAATTTACCTTCGGAACCGGAAGGCATTCTGTCCGGAAGTGGTGTTGCGGAGTACTATGGTTTCGGAATAGGCGACACAGTGAGGCTCGGTTCATCCGATTATCGGGTAACGGGAATCTTGAGCCAAACTGGATCCGACGACGACAAGGTATTATTTGTGGATATTGCTCATCTACAGGACATCTCCGGAAAACCTGATCTTGTAAACTTTGTGGAAGTTGCAGCTCTCTGTTCAGGCTGCCCCATAGAGGACATAGTAGCCCAGATATCGGCGAAACTACCCTATACAGATATCAGGACACTCCAGAGTGTTGTAAAGCAGAGAATGTCTGCAGTGAGCTTTGTCAAAAGGCTTGCCAGTATCGTGAGCATTGTGATTCTGCTTACCGCCAGTTTCATGATTGCGTTGTTCACGTTTGCCTCGGTAAATGAAAGAAAGGAAGAGATCGGTGTTTTACGTTCACTGGGATTCTCTAAGTTTACCGTTTTCATAATATTTTGTTTTGAAGCACTGCTTATTGGAATGATTTCTGGGGTACTGGGCTACACCTTAGGATATTTCGTTGGTATCAAAGTAATAGACTTGATGCAATTCGGTGAGGAAATAGGAGTATATTTTAATCTTTCCCAATTTTTGCTCACCTTTGTCATTGTTGTTGTTCTTTCAGTTGCTGCATCCCTTGTACCTGCATGGAAGGCTTCGAAAGTGGATCCTTCCCAAGCGTTGGTAATGCTTTAGGAGTAATGAGGATGATCGTAGCGCATGATATTGTGAAGAGTTATTATTCTGATAGTGTTGAGAACAAAGTCTTAAAAAATATTCATTTCAGCATGGACAAGGGCGATTTTGTTTGTATTGTTGGAAGATCGGGTTCCGGGAAGAGTACTTTGCTCAACGTATTGTCGACACTTCTGAAACCGGATGAGGGGCATGTAATCTTCGGAGAAGTGAATCTAACGAGTCTTCAAGAGAAGAGCAAAGACCGGATGCGGCGGGAAGAATTTGGAATGATCTTTCAGTTTCATCATCTCATGCCTTACCTAACTGTCCTTGAAAATGTTCTTCTTCCCTTCATGAACCGTTTGAAACCTGTGGGAAAACACGATATTGAAAAAGCCAGGAATTGTTTGGATAGAGTCGGTCTCGGGGATAAATATGACAGACTTCCCGGGCAGCTCTCGGGAGGTGAACAGCAGCGGGTTGCCATAGCCAGGGCTCTTATAAGATCGCCTCAAGTCCTATTCGCAGATGAGCCGACAGGAAATCTCGATAAAAAAACTGGTGATACAGTCGTTCAGCTCTTAAAACAGCTGAACGAGGAAGGACTCAGCATCCTCATGGTCACCCATGAGACTTCATATAGGATCTATGCGAACAGGGTTATTGTATTGGAGGATGGGGTTCTTAGAGAAACTTCAGAAAATCCGCCCTGTTGATCAATCAGTTTTTCTCCCCCTCAGCATGTTTTCCCTTTCCTTCAAGAGCAGCTTGTACACATCCTCCTCTTCTTGACAAAGATTTACACGTGATTTTTAGATATTCAATCGAAATTACCGTTTCCAAAGATTTTTTTCGATATTTGAGCATATCAGAGCTCTCGAGGATGATTTAAAGGTTCTCCTATTCGAAAGAATGGGTAAGCGAATTCGCCTAACAGAAGCCGGAGAGAAACTAATGGACCAAGCAGAAAAAATCTTGGATATCGAGGAAGAACTGAGGGTTGAAGGAACTGGCCAAAAAGAACCACAGGGAACGTTATCCATACGAATACCTGTAACCATCAGTACCTACTATGTAACTCCAATTATACATGCATTTCACAAAAGATATCCCATGGTTGGGTTAGATTTTATGAGCTGCAGTTATTACAGTTTGCAGCAGGAGCTTCAATCGGGAATGTTGAATCGAGCATTTATAATTTCCGACAACTTCGAAGATGAAAAATTGAATTCAGAACCATTGTGTAAAATACCTCTAGTTATGGTCACAAATCCGAATAATAAATTTGCATCAAAATCATCTCCTTCTGTTCAAGATTTAAAAGGAGAAACTATATTCATAGCAAAAAATGACTGCAGCTAGAGACTGATGTTTGAAAAAATACTCACTGAGAGCAGGGTTAATCCAGTGGTTACTATTGAATTAAACAGTATTGAATCAATAAAAAAGTGCATCATAGAAAAAATGGGTGTATCGGTTCTTCCACTTATAGCTGTTGAGGAAGCATTAAAGAAGGATTTACTTGCGGAATTGTCATTGCTTGAAATTATAAGGAATTTAAATCTTTTGATGATCTGGAATAAAGTTAAAAAAATTTCTTCGACTTTAAAGGAGTTTATCAAAATCACAAGAGAAAATATTCCACAAAATGAAAGTTGTAAAGAGCAATCAGCTTGACAGACTTTTCTTCCAGCCGTAAATTCGGCAATGACAAGCCACCATGTTACTTATCACCTCAATTAAGAAAATTATATCATAAACATAAAGCCGGAGGATTTCCACTATGAGTCAAAAATACAAAAGTCTACTGCACCAGATGACTCAGACCACGCCAACCTGTTTGTGGAACGATTCTGCCTCTCAAGAAGAACTAACCTACTCCATCGAACACGGCGCCGTTGGAGCCACCTGCAATCCCATAATCGTTATGTACGTGCTCGACAAGGAGATGCATCTGTGGAAGGACCGCATCTTCCAGCTGATCCAGGCGCAATAACGTGCGGGCAATGCCCACGGCCGGCGAGAGATGCGCCAGCAAAGAGGAGACGGTTAAGAGTATGGTTGGCAGGG
>CAYFYU010000022.1:25119-38208 GCA_964347455.1 uncultured Spirochaetota bacterium
AAGTGATGCCCACAGCCACGGAAGATGAGATAGGATGGCGCCTGGTAGAGGAGCTCTCCATAAAAGGGGCTGAGCTCTTAAAACCCGTCTTCGATCAGCACCGGGGCAAGAACGGACGCCTTTCCATCCAGACCGATCCCAGGTTCTACCTCAATTCCGAGGCCATCGTCAAACAGGCAGTGCACTTTTCCAATCTGGCGCCCAATATGATCGTCAAGATCCCGGTGACCAAGGCTGGGGTTGCTGCTATTGAAGAGGCCACCTATCAGGGGGTGAGTATCAACGCCACATTGAGCTACACCTTGCCCCAATGCATTGCTGTGGCCGAAGCGGTGGAAAGGGGCTTTAGGCGCAGAGAAAAAGAGGGATTGGATATCTCCACCATGGGTCCGGTGTGTACCATTATGGTGGGGCGTCTTGATGACTGGCTGAAAGTAGTGGCTGAAAAGGAAAATATTACCACCGATCCGGGAGTGCTTGATTGGGCCGGGGTGGCAGTTTTCAAGAAGACCTACAGGATTTTCAAAGAGAGGGGTTACCGCTTGAGGCTCCTGTCGGCCGCGTTCCGGCATCTTCTACACTGGAGCGAATTCATCGGAGGGGATGTAGTGATCTCTCCACCTTACAAGTGGCAGAAGCGGTTTAACGCCAGTAATGTGGAGATAAAATCACGAATTGATGATCCCGTGGACCCTCATATTCTAAGTGAGCTGTCCGGCAAGTTCGAAGATTTCCGTCGGGCTTATGAAGAGGATGGTATGGCTATCGAAGAGTTTGCCGCCTTCGGAGCTACCGCACGGACGCTGAGACAGTTTATCGGGGGTTGTCATCAACTGCCCACCTTGATACGAGACTTCATGATTCCAAATCCCGATATTTAGATCGGACATGACCAACCTTCACCAATATAAAACTATCCTTATGGGTATACCATATAGCTCCGTAACTGCATTAAACGCTCAGCTCACTCATCCTGACTCAAGTATATAGGTTGGCATGAAAACTCCATTGAATGGCTTAAATGAACCTCTTACCTGACACAGATGCAGTTCGTTATTCCTGCCACCTAATTCATACAGACGGTGTACAATTTCATCACAATCGGCAGGTACGAGCAACAGAACTGTGCGACCCCGATATATGTTGAGTTCTGCAAGAATGAGTCTCAGTGCCTGCTGTTGTGTACGGGCTATTCCAGGTCCAAGCATGTAGAGATCGGGGTGTCCACATGAAACCATAAATCCATTAAGGTAACCTTTATTATCTTCTAAGACGGAGACATGCCAAAAACCTTCACGATTTTCAATAAGGTGATGATAATCATTCTCCCGCCGAATACTGCTAATCTCATATTCGAGATTCACGATTTTCGGTATATCACTCACAGCACCGCTTCGTATTATTGTAGACTCCGACTGTGCATACTTGAACCCAGTACCTGGAACTTTGATCAGTATATCCTGGTAGAAGTGCCTCGGTATGAAACCTGCACGTGTATAGAGAGAGAAGGAATCAAGATTAAGAGCACTGGAAATAAGCCGAACAGGCTTACTTTGCCGATCTGCAATATCTGTAATATATCGGAGTAAAGCTTTCCCAACACCACATTTAAAATAATTTGGATGCACACTCATCATGCCAACTGATACGTGTGTTGGACGAATATGATAGAAACTCAACCCGGCTAATCGACTGGAACGGGTGTTTTCAGCGACAACCCCATAGCTTTCGTCCAAAGCATCATAAGCATCGAAAAAGAGCTCCGTAGACGTCGGACCGCCGCTAAAAGGCACTGGAAATGCATGTAGTTTGTACCATGTATTGTGCGAGATACATATCAATTCTGCAACTTCAAATTTGTCTGATGCGACCATCTCACGAAGTAATATCTCCTCCATGATTTTCTCCTAAGCGAATCTTTCATATCCCACTAGAGGGTATGATAGTTATACCTTACTCCCCTTGGATTGTGTGCGAAGCATGAAAAAATTACAATTCCTTTTTCGTGAAAATCAGCTATACTCCATTATTATGTACATTTATAGTAAAGTGCAATCGGATAAATATAATTAGTACGTTAGCTTAATCCATTGGAAAAACAATTCGATTAAAACAACAGAAAGAGGTATAAAGGGATATGGAAAAAGTAACAGACAATGTTTTCGCAGAAACCAGGATTCGAGGGTGTAATCCCGCGTATGTGGTAACAGACGAAGGTGTGGTTGTCGTTGACACACCGCAACTACCTACCTACGCGGTAAAAATGCGTAAGGAAGCCGAAAGCCACGGAGATATAAAATACCTCATCAACACTGAGTACCACGTTGATCATATTTTCGGAAACTTTTATTTCAAGGGTGCCGGTATCGTAGTTGCCCACATCGAGACTGACAGGAATTTTATGGTTGTAACACCCGAAATAAATCCTTATGAATATGCCCATGAAGCTATACCTACCGATGATCCTGACGGAGAGAAGATCTGGCCGGATGAAGAAACGTACTGGAAGGACCCCAACAGGCCGAGCATTGTGTTTGAAGGTGATATCACTATACGGCTCGGCAGCCATACCTTCGAGCTCATCCATACCCCCGGACATACCCCCGGGCAGTTGGCAGTATACGTTCCAGATGAGAGACTGGCATTTGTCGGCGACACGGTCTTCAATGGTGTCCAGACCTGGCTTTACGCCTCTAATGTGGATGAATGGATTACCTCGTTGGACCGGATCAAGAAGCTGGATGTGGACCATATTGTACCCGGTCATGGTCCTGTATGCACGAAGAAGGAATTGGATGTGCAGAAGGCCTTTCTTCTCGAGTGGCTTTCCGCGGTGCAGTCGGCGATAGCCCGCGGATTGGGCAAAGAAGAATGCATCAAGGGGATCGATTTCGCAGATCGATTTCCTGTCGATATAGGACAGGAATATATGCTTAATCATGTCATCGAGCACAACGCTTCGGCACTCTACGACAAACTCAAAGGAAAGTAAAGCACACCACAGTTACATTATAAGGGCTGAATTGGAAATCAAGGATCAACACATTCGTAAAAGACGACCCCATTATTTTTTCCTCTTCAAACGGTGCAGTGCTGTTTCCGCTATTTGTCTCGGTTCAAGACCAAACTGCGACAACAACTGCTCATAGGTGGCCGAGTGCAGGAAATGGTAGCTTCCGTCCGTTTTGTTTACGTTTATGGCCACACAGTTTTCCAGACTAACCGCACCACCGGTTCGAAGCACCATCTTTCCGATTTCATTCCAGATAAATCCATTATTCTGCTCTGCTACCACCGCGAGCCCCTCCTGTCCCAGAATATCGATCATCGTCTTCTGATCAAAAGAGGGCATGTCGTACACTGAAGCTGTCACACCTTTCTCTTCAAGGATCCTAGCAGCAGCAATTGATTCATGAACCCCACGTCCACTTGATATAAAATTGACTGTACTTTTAGCCGGGCCATACGGACGATAGGCTTTACCGTACACAAATTCAACACCAGGACGGTACAGGACTCCTGAAGCCGATCGCATTATGCGCAGATAGATAAGTCCACGGTTTCCATCCATGATCCAGCGCATGATGCTGACAAGTTGATTCGGACAGGAAACATCGATGATGTTTAATCCAGCTATACCACCAAAAACGATGATGTCGTCGTTACCCATATGGGTGGCACCGTTGGTCTTAGTTTCGAAGTTGGGTGCTGTGGCCAAAAATGTCAAATCGAGCCCGTGACCCTTTGAAAGCCATCCATCAAAGGCTTCAATGGCTTCAAAACGTTCCTGAGCACCAACCGCAATTCGTCGCAGTACCTTCCAGTCAAAGAATGGGCAAAATGTACTCACCCAGGCATTATAACCAAGGACTGCGTACGCTTCACCCACACACATCATGTTGGATTCTGCAACGCCTACATTGATTGCCCGCCCTTGATCCACCGCTCCAACGCCACCCTCAAGACCGCTCGTGGAAGCCAGGTCTGCATCCACGGACACCACCTTTGGATCACGCGCAAACACCGACATGCACTGTTTCACCACATCGCTCGCGGCGATTTCTGAATCCTCAGCATAGGCGGGCAGAGCATCCGCGTCGTACGCAATGGTTTTATCACGCTCTGGTACCCTACCCGATCGCGGCGATCTCGGAGCTGCCACAATCTTCTTGGAGCTGCTGCCGATCAAGAGGTTCATTGCCTTAGCGCGCTCTCTCAACGCTGCAACACTACTGTTTTTTTTTGCAGAAATCAGCCTCTTTTCGAATTCCAGATACTCCTCGACTCTTGCCTCTCGTTGAGCGTTCTGAAGGACAATTTCCTGCTCGTACAGATCCTTTGCAAGTGTAATTTTGTGCAATTTCAACCCTTTAGAAAAGGATCCGAAACCCTTTTTTGTGTTACAAACGATTGCGGTGGGTCGCCCGTCCCGCGGGAGTTTCGTGAATGTATCCAGAGCGTCAATCACAGCACTGTAGCTGGTACCATCAACGTTGAGCATGCGCCAACCGAATGACTCTATCTGTGTGGGCAAATTATCCATTGAAAAGATCAGTTGGTCAGGGTTATCCAGCTGCCCTTCGTTCTTGTCTACAAGCATGCAAAGGTTGTCGAGTCGCATCTGTGGAGCATGCATAATGGCCTCCCAAGCGACACCTTCCTGCAACTCACCATCACCGGTTACACAAAATACGTTGAATGTAGGTTCGCGCTTGCCGGCCATTGCAAAACCATGGGCTACCGCCAAACCCTGACCCAGCGGGCCGGTAGCAATTTGCACACCCGGCAGAATAGGCCCTGGATGTCCGTTCAGTATGCTTTCAACCGAACGGGAGTTCACGAGAATCGATTGATCAAAGTAACCGAGGTCTGCATAGACAGAGGCCATCGTTGCCACGGCATGCCCCTTACTCAGAACAAAAATATCCTGGCCTATCCGAGACGGATCCTCAATATCCAGGTTCATAAAACCACCATAAAACAGAGACACGATGGGGATCGTAACAGAAAATGCACCGCCCATATGGATACCGCGATCAACGGCCTCGTCACCCTGTTTCAGTGTCGCTATCCGGATATCCGAATCCTTGATCCTGATGAGCTTGGAGAGTCCGGTTTTCAACAACTCATCGTTCGATTGATACACAGTAATTATTCCTTTCCCTCTTCGTTATTCATAGCAATCCAAATTCGCTCCGGTGTAAGCGGGAGTTCACGAATCCGGACCCCCGTCGCCTCTTCAACCGCTCCGCCTATTGAAGGCGCCACGGCCAATATGCCAGCTTCACCGACGCCCTTGGCGCCGTATGGCCCCGGTCCATCGCCGTTCTCCACGTGTATCACTTTGAGTTTCAGGGGGATGTCTTTGATCGTCGGTATGCGATAGTCCAGTGCGCCAAGGTTTTGGATGCGACCAGAATCATCCATGATGCAATGTTCCATGACCGAGTGGCCCAGACCCTGGATCGCTCCACCTTCATCCTGCATTTCCACGTGCTGCGGATTCAAGGCCTTTCCCACATCACCTACGTTGATCATTTTGGTGATCCGTGTCTCCCCGGTCTCCCTGTCCACTTCCAGCTCAGTAGCCGTACACATAAGCTCATAGTATGCGGGATTGCCTCCCAGAGGGTGACCCTTCATCAGTTCGCTCCGAGCCGAACCAACACCTATCACTTCACCTTTAACTTTACCAAATCGATCCTGAAGGATCTCTTCGAACGATCTATCCCCATCGGGTAGATGAACGATTCCCGGAGAGACTCGGATCGAATCCTCGGGTAGGCCGTAGTGCCCTGCAGCAATTTCCTTTATCTGCCGTTTTATTTCCTGACAGCCACCCAGGATCGCGTTTCCCATAAAAACAGTGGATCGGCTTGCGGATGTCTGCAGATCAAATGGAACAGCAATTGTATCTCCCATGTATATGACGATCTTCTCGACAGGTACGCCGAGCTCTTCCGATGTAATCTGGGAAAACACGGTACGGGCACCTTGTCCCATGTCGGAGGTACCGGCAAAAACAGTTACGCTACCGTCCATGTGCAGACGAACGATAGAATATGAGGCTGCTGTAGTAGCGCCCATTTTCATTCCTATTGCAATGCCACGGCCGCAGCCTTTACGCAGGGGTTTGCCCCAACCGATTGCATCCGCAGCTTTCTGGAGCGACTCAGCCCAGTCTCCATCCGCCGGTGCATTATTCGGTATGAATACCTCACCTCGCTTGGGGAGATTCTTCATACGAATGTCCACCCTGTCGAGCCCTAATTTTTGAGCTGCCGCGTCAAACTGTGACTCAACTCCCCAATTCTCCTGTGGAGCACCGAATCCCCGGAATGCCGTACTGGGAGTGGTGTGAGAAAGAATTGCACGGGCTACTATGCGCACGTTGGGCACACGGTAAGGACCTGCCGCTGAATAGCTGGCCTTGCTTACAACACGGGCCGCGATGTCAACGTATGCGCCTATCAGGTAGTTAGACTCAATGTCCTGAAAAACAAGGGTTCCATCTGACATAAAACCACTCCGTATCCGTACTTCCGCCGCGGCACGCCTCACTGCCTGGAAGGATTCTTCCAGGGTGAGTTCAAGTCGCAAGGGCCTACCTAAACGAAGAGAAAAGTAAGCTAAGAGTGGTTCGAATTTTGCATGTTGTTTTCCGCCAAATGCTCCTCCCGGATCCGGCGCAATAATCCGGATCCTCGCGAGGGGTATATCGAGCACGGCAGCAATGATCCGCTGCAGGAGAAATGGATTCTGTATGGCACTGTATACAGTTACTCCATCCATGGTGGGTTCCGCGAGAAAAGCAAAGGGTTCTATTGCAAACTGGGTAACAATGGGAAATACGTAGCTATTTTCAATCACCTCATCGGCCCTGCAGTTCTCAACATCGCCCCAGCCGTAGTACCATTCGTCCAGGATATTCGTTTTTTTAAAAGGACCGTCCACACGAATAGACGGATCCTGAACCAATTCAGCCGAAGGGTCCAACGCCTGAGCAACGCTGCAAATCGCCGGGAGTTCCTCATATTCTACCTTCACAACTGATGCCGCAACAGCGGCGGCGTGTTCGGTCTCAGCCGCCACAATTGCAACCGGTTCACCATGAAACTGGGTCGTCTCCACAGCCATAAGTGGCCTATCCTGGTAAGTGGGTCCAAAGCGCGGTATCGGCTTCGGGATGTCTTCTCCGGTCAGTATCGCGTGAACACCCGAGACCTTTAGAGCCTCGGAGGTATCGATTGAAAGAATTCGTGCGTGCGCACAGTCCAAATGAACCAGCTTGGTATGGAGAATGTTCGGCAATTTCATATCTGCGACATATTGCTGGGTACCCAATACGCGATTAAGGCCACCTACTCGGTTAATTGATTTTCCGACGATTTTCGTGCTCATTCGACCTTCTCCGACACACTCAGTACCGCTTCAACGATTTTTCCATAGCCGGTACAACGGCAGAGATTACCCGCCAGGCCTTCCCTGATTTCGTCCACAGTAGGATTAGGGTTATTCATGAGAAGGTAATGGGCCGCCATGATCATACCGGGTGTACAAAAACCGCACTGCACCGCGCCCTTGTCGAGAAACGCGGTTTGAAGGGCATTGGGTTTCCCTTCTTCCGACAAACCTTCGATGGTGAGCACTTCGGAACCGTCGGCCTCTGCGGCTAGAATAATACAGGAATTCACACTGCGACCGTCCATGATTACCGTACAGGCTCCACACTCTCCTTCACCACAGCACTTCTTGGTGCCGGTGAGATCGAGTTGATCCCGTAACATTTGCAGTAAAGTTACGTGGTCTGCAACCTCAAGCTCATACCACTCACCGTTTACCGTAATGGAAATCTGAATCGTTTTTTCAGGCATATCTGTCATCCTAACCCTGAATCGTGGCGTTGTTGGGCTTTGAGTAGAACCCTGCGGCCAATGATGAGCAGCATGGCCTGTCGGTATTTCTTGCCGGCTCTCACATCTGAAATAGGACTGGTCTGTTGGATAAGTGATTTCAGAATTTCGTCCCGCTGCGAATCAGGGAGATCCATTCTGGCCAGATTTCCCGATTTATCACTGGCGATTATCGGTGTCGGGCCGACCGCGCCAAAAACAAAGGTCGTAATGCTCTTCGCGTCTATCCCGCAGGCCAGGTTTATCGTTGCGAGGTCTACACCTCTGCGCCGTGTAAGCCGACCGAAAGCAGCCCCAAATGGTTCAACTGGGAGTGGAATCTGTACAGAAATAACTAGCTCTGAAGGTCCGCAGACAGTTTCACCGGGGCCGAGAAAAAAGTCTTTCAGCGAAACGCTCCGCATCCCCGAAATTCCCGCAACAGTGACTGACGCCCTATAGACCATCAACGCAGGCAGGGTATCCGCCGCAGGCGAAGCGTTGCATATATTTCCAACCAGAGTGGCCCGGTTTCGTATCTGTATCGAGCCTACCACCTGTGCCGCGTCTACGAGTGCCGGAAAAAACTTCCGAATATGCTTGTTTTGCACCAGATCAGAAAGCACAACTCGAGCACCCACAGAAATCATGTCAGATCCCGATTCGATAACATTACTGATATCCTGTACCCGTTTTAGGTCAATTACGGCGCTCAGGTCAGCCTGACCCTTCTGGATTTGAACAACGAGGTCCGTTCCTCCAAGCAGTGGTTTCGCGCCATCGCTGAACTGCTCCAGCATTGCCAGTGCTTCGGTTAAATTTTCCGGTCGCAGGTATTGGAAGCTTTTCATATCTCCCCACTTGAATTTTTTAGTCTTTGAGTCCTTTGACATTCCGGCTTTGCAGGATATATAGTTTACCTTTCTCGTAAGCCCATTCAATGTCCTGTGGATAATGGAAGACCTCTTCGATTCTGGGTCCCATATCTGCAAGTTCAACCAGTTGTTCATCAGTCAGGGTACAATTGGTGATCATGTTGCCCGTGAGTTCGTATTTCTTCCGGCCAATACCTTTTTCCTTGTCCACGGTAAACATGATATTCTTTTTCTGAACATTTTTCTGTTTAATCCGGGGCGGGGTGTCCCGGGTCATGACAAAATAATCAACGGTGGCTTCACCGGAAACGATCGATTCCCCGAGTCCCCAATTCGCCTCAATGACGATTTCATCTCGGGCACCTGTGATCGGATTTGCGGTAAACATGACTCCCGCAACATCGGCATCCACCGTTTGTTGCACTACCGGTGCAATAACTCCTTTATCCTGCGGTATGTTCTGCTGATGCCGTCGATACATGGCACGTGCAGTAAAAAGAGAAGCCCAGCACATCTTGATACACTCGATGATCTGCTCCTCACCTTTAATGAAGTGGTAAGTGTCCATCATACCTGGGAAACTGGAAATTGCACTGTCTTTCACAGCGACCGATGAACGTACGGCTACAAAGGGATCCTCACCGGATGGGGGTTTCAATCCATTGATATGTTCCTTGATTTCAATTTCCAGGTCTTCCGGAATAGGTGGCGAGGTAATCATCCTACGAATTTCCGCGGACTTATTCTCAATGTCAATACAGTCGTCAAAATTCATGGTAGCAACAATCTCAATGATCTTCGGCATGATACTGTGAACTTCCAGGTGATAGTCAAGCGACTTTCCCGTTACACAAAAACCGCCAGGCACGTTGAATCCGTTGTGGGTCATCTCTCCCAAGTTGGCTGCTTTGCCACCAGTTTCCCGAAATTCGTCCTTGGTCATTTCGTCGATACTCTTGACATATTTCATACTTAGATCCACCATCTTTTGGGATTTTGACCTGAAATTCTGCGACATGCGTTCCAACTGACTTGCCATTTCATCGCATGAACGTTACATTATCGATAATCGATAGCATAGCACTGATATGTTGCTCCTGTCAACCTGAAAGTAATAGCTGCTGGACAATATGGGTTCTTTCGGTGACCCGATGAGAAAAAGTTGCCGGGTAATCTCCAATCGGCTATCATATCACAATAGACACGGAAATGGGGTCACAATGGAACAACACAAAATTTACGCAGAACTGAATAGACTTTTCGAGGAACCGAGGCTTCAAAAGCTCTATCGGGTAGTTGAATCGGCATTCAAAGAAAAAGACGCAATCGGTCATAACTGGGAACACGTTCGCCGCGACATCGTGAATATTATCGAGATTGGCCTGGAAGAAGGTGCAAATATGGAAATTGTCATGCCAGCGATAATCCTGCACGATATCGGATTTGTTACTCATCCACACGAACCAAAAAAGCACCCAATTAATGGGGCTCGAGAGTGCTTCCGATTCCTGGATGACTGGACTCCAGAACAACGGGAACGCATCTCATCCTGCATCCTGAAACACAAAGCCAAGTATCCCGGATACGAGCATACGGAACCGGAAACACTTGAAGAAAGGGTCGTGTGTGATGCTGATCAGGTTGATAAGTTTGGTTGGGTAGGATTTATGCAATCCTTGAAAGTTTACGTGGAATACGGGATAAAAGGTAATGAACGCTTTAAAACACTCTCCGGCCTGGCAGAGGCACTGACACACCACAGATTAATTACCCTGTACACCGAAACTGGAAAACGCCTGGCAGCACAAAAGAGCGACCCGGACTTCATGGAAGTATCAACGAAGCTTACCGAAGAGCTCTCTCTCTCCGAAGAATGGAAGGAGCCATTCTAAAGTCTTAGGCCGCTATTTTTCCTGTTTCTCCTCTTCAATGGTATCTACGATCGGTTTACCCACGCTTTCTATATGTTCCCGCATTGCGCGACCCACAAACTCTGGGTCTCGTGATTTGATCGCATCAATCAGCTTCCAGTGACGCGAAGCAATCTCGACAGGATCCATGGTAGAAAGGTTTCCGGTCATAATCGACCAGCTTTCAAATTGCAGGTTCTCAAAAAGTTTTAAAATCAGTTTGTTGCCAGAGGCCTTAATCACTGCCCGGTGAAAATTAATATTCAACCTTGTCCGTTTCTGAATATCTCCTGCCTTGCCTGCCTGAATCATTTCCTCGCATATCTTTTCAAGCTCTGAGATTTCTGAATCTGTAATTCGCTCCGCAGCGAGGCTTGCAGCAAGTGATTCCAGAGCTCCCCGCACGGTATAAACCTCCCACAGGTCCTGACGGGAAAGAGATCTAACGGTAATTCCCTTGAAAGGCTCACTCTCAAGAAAACCCATTGCAATGAGACTGCGCAGTGCTTCCCGAATAGACGTTTGACTGACGTTCAATTCTTTTGCCAAGGCACTCTCAACCAGTTTGTCTCCAGGTTTATACTTGTGATGGAAAATATCTTCAATAAGATGCTCTTTGATCTGTTCGCTTATGACTACTCTAAATACCTTTTTTGAATCTCTATTTTGCATTGTAATCTTCACTCCAGGTAGGGGTCAACAATTCTACACGAATCATACAATTACATTAATCCCCTTTCTTTTCATCGAGTATCTTTTATTTCTTTCGATGTATGTATGATTATCCGAGTATCTTAACTACACCGTTGTTACCATCGACATGGATACGATCGCCAGTTTTGATCTCCTTCGTCGCACTTCCGGTACCTACAACTGCTGGGATCATGAACTCCCTAGCTACTGTCGCTGAGTGGGATAGCACACCTCCAGCATCGGTGACGATGGCAGCAATTTTACTGAAAACAACAACCCACGCCGGGTTTGTCATTATGCAGACCATGATGTCACCCTGTTTGACGGAGTTAAACTCATCGGGGCTCATCACGATACGCGCAGTTCCTTCAATCACTCCGGCTGAGCCTGCTAGACCCTTGATCTCACCCTTGACGACTTTGCCCGCCTGTTCGCGTTCAAACTTCTCTGGATATCCCCAGAGCGTATGATAAGGTTCTTCATACATGTTTTGCTGGGTTACGGTTCCTACCCAATCGTGCGGTTTGATATGGAAAGCCTTTTCCCTTGCCGCTTTGGCCTTAGCAATTAGTTTGCGTCCTGGATAGTTCTCGGGATCGCCAACGTAGCGGCGCAGCTGCTCGTATTCCAAAAACATGATGTCTTCAGGATCATCGAGCAGACCTTCCTTGACCATTTTTCGGGCAACCCGCAGCAACACCAACCGCATACGAGCATAGGTGCCCTGATCGAAGTAGAAATGATGGTCGGGGGTAAGGGGAAACATTCGCAGGTGCAAATCCAGAGAATCTTCGAACTTCTTCTTCTCTTCATTGGATTTCCCAGCAATCCTCTCGCGCAGGTATGCAATCGCCTCATCCTGTTCTTTGATACACTTGTCGTATACGGTGTTGTAGTCGAAATCCGAGGTCAGGTAGCTCTTGATCTGATCGAGAATCGGGGCCTGATCCTCGACATAGAGGGGATACACATACTCATGACAGTAAATCGCCTTGTACCCGAACTCCTTCGAGTAGTCCACAACCTTCTTTAAAAACTCTTTGCCCTTTGTGGAGGCTTCGAGCTTCGGAGCAATGTCGGCGACCTTTTCCGTGTTCTTGAAAACACCTGATAGTTCCGGATCGGCTTTAACCTTTTCCTTAAGCTGCCAAAGGGCCTTTAGGCTGTCCCAATTTCGGTCCGCCCGGGATACGTTCACCTTACTGAGGGTGTCTGGATCAACATCACTAACAAGCTCCTTGGCTGTTCCGACAAAATTTGCCGAAGCCGTGAACTGAGCCCAGTTCAGGATCCAATGCAGGCGGAAGTGCCGCTCCTGGATGTCATACATCTCCTCCAGGTAGATCATCAACTCGGGGAGAGTCGAGTTTTCAGCGTCAAAGTTGTCGATGTATTTAAAATTGAGTAATACTTCCGGCAGATACCGTTTTTCCCACCAATCCAGGAAGTTGCTCGCATAGGTTGGCATAACCCAACCGAAGTACTTACCGGTCTCGGCAGCATCCTTGGGCTCACGAGGTTCGATAGCCGTATACAGATAGCCATTGATGACCTTGCCATGCCAGTGTACGCCAGTACCTATATCAAACCGGCGGAACAGGTAATCGCAGGTCGGTCCCCACCACCCGTGCATGCTGAAGTACATCGGAGAAACCGGAAAGGGAACGTGATTGTCATCAAGAAACCAGAACAGCTTCTTCTCCTCTTCATCTTTCCACT
>CAYFYU010000022.1:38218-47325 GCA_964347455.1 uncultured Spirochaetota bacterium
TCGCCGTAGAATTGAGAAAGAACTTTTGATGAATTCATACGCCCTCCAAGATATATTATCGATTATCGATTTTGTAAATCTTCTACCCAAACCTGTAATCTGTCAAGCAAAAATTCTATAAGTTTACCATAGAATGTAAAGTGAACTTTTTACCGTTCCTCGATGAATACATTATTGAATTACTCATACTATATTGTCACGGTTTGAAATTGCTTCTATCCGATTTCCGAAAATTGTCTAAGTGTGTGCTGTGTCACGCCGTAGGTGATAAACTCCTCCGGATGCATGCCCTCCGGTTCATAGGCCTTTATAAATTCTGGTATACGTCTCAACCTGCTTATTACCTCTTTTGAGATAGGTAAGTCGATACGTTTTTCGCGGAAAACGCCATGGGATAGAATCTTAACCTAGTTTTTTAATGAACCTACATGATCAGATCAGCTCTTGCCTGCTCTGTCATATGATAAATACCACGCAAGGCGGCGGTAATCAGCACAGCCTTATAACCACGCTTTTTGAACATACCAAAAACCGTTTTCACCACAGTCAGACCGGATTGCCGAATGTCCTCTCCGGTGACATCAGTTTTTTAATCTGCTTACACATCACGCAGATAATAATCCGAACGTCCAATCAGTATAACTGGAAAACAGCGGGGTGTGAGTTTATTGGCTGCCTGCTCTCGAGATAACCCTCGCTCAAAACGTTCGACGGCAGCAAGCACCTGAGACACAGTGAAACTCACAGTCATGGTTGTGGTGAATCCTTCCACTGCACGCTCTTCCAGAACATCCAATCCTGCCGCCGTAACGGACAGTAGATGAAATATTAGGAGCCCAGTGGTAGAAACGGTGAGCCAGGAGCAACTTTGCCTTCCGGTCACCGGCGTGAGTGGGATTGACCTGGGCACATATGTATCCCTACCGGCCACCCGTGCGCTGGTAGATTTAAAACAGCCTCTTCGCAACTTCCGTAACCACGATCTGCATCATTGCTTCGATGCGAGCTTCACCATCTAGGTCTTTTGGCAGGATTTGAACAAATGTCCGCCAGTAATCTGGATGGTTATGTAAAGCCTGCTCCAATTCCTCGATATCAGCCGAATCATGCCACCACGTGGTCGGCGTCTTATCAACAAGACAATGGAAGTAACTTTGGTGCTCCATCGTTCCTCTTTAATCGGAACTCTGTATAAAGTATTCCTTGCTCACTGGCAGGAGGAAAGCCCACCATCCGCAACGATGATCTGTCCGGTGATAAAATCCGATGCCGGTACCGAGAGATATATGACGAGACCTGCAAGATCGATTGGTTCACAAATGCGGCCGAGGGGAATACGTGAAACCAAAGGCTGATAGAAATTGGGATCTTCCAGATATTTCTTGACCAGCTCAGTTCGGGTGAACGTTGGAGCAATCCCATTCACTGTAATATTATGCTTCGCCCATTCGGTGGCCAACTGCTTCACCATCATATTCATACCCCCCTTACTGGCGCAGTAGGAAGCATAGCCACGATGAATACCCAGTATGCTCCGTACTGAGGTAATGTGTATATGTTTACCTCCTCCTGAGGAGATCTGAACTTTTGCAACTGACTGGGAAAGAAAAAAAGCTGCTTTGAGATTAATATCAAGCACTTTGACCCAATCAGCTTCTTTATACTCTTCAGCTGGCGTTTCGATATGGGTACCGACGCAGTTGACTAGAATGTCTGCTCTGCCAAACCGCCCCATAATATCCGCAACCGACTGGTTCACTTGCTTCACGTTCGCTGCATCCAGGAGAACGGCAGCCGCTTTCCCACCTGCGGCCTTGATTTTCTGTGCCAGGATCTCAGCTTTTTTCATCTCGCGATCCCATATCACAACGGTGGCTTCAAAAGCAGCGAGCCCTTCAGCAACAGAACTGCCGATACCTCCGGCACCACCGGCTATGAGCGCGACACGGTCTGTGAGCCTGTATAGGTTCCTATAATTTTCGAATAGATCCATCATTACCCCCTTTTCGGATTCCCCTCAGTCTTTCATTTCCCCTATGCATTACATCATTTTTTCTACTTCTTGAAACAGGATCTGCGGAGTCTTTGCGCGAATCATGAAATACGGTTTATTTTTCACGAATCTGCTTACGAAATCTCCCCTTTTCTGACGCAACTCGTCCGTGTCAACAATTGGCATAACAAGCCCGCCCGGAGCAAGAAGCTGATTCAAGCCGAAATAATTCATCACCGAGTGATAGGTCTGATATTCTCGTTCAAAACGGTTCATTTCTACGACTTTCGTATCAAAATGACCATCAATTCCGGGCATGATCACGAGGTCTATAGGAGCAGGTTCTTCAAAAATAACAAACTCCGGTTCCTTGTCAAAGAACTTGGCAACACCCTGATCCTGGCTCGGCAGGTCAGCACGTTCCGTACCCTTTGCTCTCATTCGCAGGTAGACATTTTTTGAACCCATTATGACTATCCCATCGTCATCGGTAACGGTGGTTTCCGTAGAAACGATCTTCCCACCGCGGCGGCAGCCTTCAATCTGGCTCATACTCTTTCCGTGGTTGTTCTCTCCGCCCAGAAATAAAATAGTCTTTTCCCTGTAGCGCACAGCAGAACTATGGAAGGGATGCAGGCCAACCTTTTCCATCTCGAATGCAAGCATGGAGACACAAATCTTGTTCAATTCTCCCTGTTCCCATTCTCCGTCGAGGAAAAGCTGTCCACCCTTGTATCGAATGGCTTTATTGGATTTTTTCCTGTTCCAGATGATGTCCGGTTTTGATTTCTGGATCTCCTTGCGGGACTGCACCGAAGCCAATCGATAGTTCAGGAAGGTCATCTCGTCAAGAACGTGTTCCTGGTTGTACGCACCGAATACATCAATTCTGAGCACACCATCACCGCTCATCATCTCTTCTCGTAAAATTCCCATTTAACTCTTTCACTTCCCGCTTGTTTTCAGATGTTTGGTTTGCAAACGATTTTTATTGAATTCTCTTTCTTTCCAACAAAGATATCCAGTGCAGTCTTATAGTCAGCAAGAGGAAACTCATGCGTAACAAGGCCATCAATATCAAATTTCTGAGCTTGTGCCAGTGTAATTGCCTTTTCGAGAGTGTTAGGATTAGCTCTATTACCTACAAAATCGATTTCATCCAGAACAATTTTTTTAAGAGGAATTGCAATTATTCCATCTCCTGGAGGTAAACTGATTATGGATATACGACCACCCTTTGCAACAGCATTACAAGCCCCCACGATTCCTTTTTCTGTTCCTGAACATTCCAAAACTCTTTTTGCTCCCAACCCCCCAGTCATTTCTATTACCCGGGCAGCCACATTGCCTTCCATGAAATCGATGGGAACAGCTCCAAGCTTCGCAGCGACTTCCAACCTATTGCCAGTATCGGACGCCATAATTAAACCAGCTCCCATACTTTTTGCACACATAATACTCATCAATCCTTGAGCTCCAGCTCCATTAACCAGAACCGAATCCCCGGGCTGTAATTGTGAACGCATAGTTAAATGTAGGGCTATGCTTAATGGATCCATACAAGCCCCCGCATTGAAACTCATACCATCCGGAATTTTTGCAATACTTTTAACGGAGCTAAGCATGTACTGAGCGTATGCACCTTGAGTATAATGACCATACTGTCTATGTCCGAGTTTTTCATTTCCGAAATTTAAACATAGATTATATCGTCCCTGCAGACACATGGCACAATATCCACATCCTACATGACTTATTCCACAAACTCGGTCGCCTTCTCTCCAGCCGAACTCATAAGCTTTTTCATCAAGTTTATTGATTACTCCAGACCATTCATGACCCGGAATAAGGGGAAACTCTTTGGGCCAGAATCCGGGATAATCTCCTTCAATAATATGCGGATCTGTTCCACATATTGATACCGACTCAACACGGCAGAGAACCTCGTATGGTCCTACTTCCGGAACCGGCACCTCAGTATATTCAAAATCATTTGGTGCATTCAAACGAATCGCATACATTTTTTCTGCCATAATACACTCCTCTAATTTTCCATAACAAAATTATTCATTCCAATGAACCATCGGTAAGCCCGGAATAGGGCTTTTGAAATAAGGTATTTTTGTTCCCTTTAATGAACCGATATAAACGGTATCTAAATCAGGACCGCCAAAAGTTACACTGGCCATCCATGGTGCAATTCCCCGTCCGGTTTTAAAAAGTATTTCCGGTGTTACCCGTTTTTCGAAAAATGCTTCATCCAGGGCTTTGACCTTTTCCGGATCGCCCTCGTCGAGTAGAACGATTTGTTCGCCTTCTGGTGTTATGACGAAGAGTGTATCGGAGTAAACAGTCGTCCCCCAAAGATTACCAAAGCTGTCAAATGCAATTCCATCCGGATAAGCACCGGAACCCAGGCTGGAGGGACCGTAGATTTCACGATTCGAGAGATCTCCCTTTGCATCTACCTTAAACCGAAGGATACGGCCTCCGGTAGTTTCAACCACATATAGATAATCTTCGTTTCGATCGAATCGCACCTCATTTGTGAAATGCAGGCCCCCTGCGACAATAGAAATGCCTCGTTCATCATAACGGGCGATGTACCCATCATCCAGATCCGGAACCAGCGCATCAATCCAGTTCTTTACTTTTGTCGTGATGGTAATCCATATTCGGTCTTTGGAATCCCGGAGAACAAAGTTGACCTTGCCAATAGGAGAACCTTCTATTGTATCAAAGATCACCTCCGTCTCGCCGTTCCTCTTCATTCGTTCCAGACAGTCCGTGCCAAAGTTGGAAATGAGAATATCGCCGTTTCTGGCAAAGGCAAGACCGTTTGGCAAGGTTCCTGCGGTAAAGCGTGAGACTTCATCACCACTGTCTTCAAAATCTGCTGAGTGTTTCTGAGTTATGATCTCCTGTTCGCCGTCAGGTGTAATATGAACAACTCCACCTCTGGCGTCGGCAGACCATAGGGATCCGTCTGGCTCGGCCAGGATACATTCCGGTCTTTGAAGATCTTTCCCGATATACTCAACGGTTTCGGGATCGACTCTAAAATTTTTTATAGGGTTCTCGCTCATCTTTTTACCTCGCAAAGGATTCAATCTCAACGAAATCCAGGCCCTCGTAAAGCTTATAATTCTTTAATCCCGTCGGCGGAGCAAAGAAACAGATTACTTTCATCTCCTCAGTGCCAATGTTCCTTATCATGTGAACTGAACTCTGTTCGAACAGCACCGCCGTACCGGCCTGAATTGATTTGATCTTGCCATCCACCCAGGCTTCACCGTAGCCACTTAAAACGTAGATCAACTCTTCCCCATCTGGATGAGAATGAGCCGGTTGAACGGTTTCACCAGGAAGCACCCGAATCACACAACTGGAGAGGTACTTGGGCTGCATCGTTTTGTCGTCGGCTATCCAGCGGATAAAACGTCCTGGTATTTTTTTTTCATCAACCTCGGATTCATGAATTATCTTCATTACTCTTTACTCCGATGAAAATAAGTGATATTATCGATTATCGATAGTTTAAAGTACCATCGTTGTGAAGTGGTGTCAAGAAATGTGGTGGTAAAATTTGCCTTGACAGATCATAATTTTGGGTAGAATATGGGCAAAATCGATTATCGATTATAAAAAAGAGGCCAGACTGGGTCAATACACTGAGGTTGGCAATCACCAACATTGAGAGAGTTAAGATGGAGATACCATGTCGTTTATTACTGATTCGTTGATTTTAGGAATAATCGAAGCGGCTCCACTCGTACTCGCGGCTGTTGGCTTTACCCTGATTTTCTATCTGAACGGATTTATAAATGTTGCCTATTCTGAGACCGTTACTGTCGGTGCATATTTTGCCATTGTGTTTAATTCCATGCTGGGATTGAACTTTTATCTGTCGATCGTTCCATCTGCGCTCTTATCCGGTGTAATCAATGTCGCTGCCTATTTAGTTGTCTTCAGACCTGCATTCAAGAGAGGGGTCGAAAGCACCGAGATGATCATTCTTTCGGTAGGACTGTCCTTCTTTATGAGATACTCACTGCGGCTGATCTTTGGAAGCGAGCTGTACGCCCTGGACATCGTGAGTCCAACATCAATCAAGATCTTCGGTATTGGAATAACGAACATTCAGCTGACTGCCCTGGTGTTGGTGGCCGTCATTACAGTAGCGCTATACCTCTTCATTTATAGGACCAACTACGGTGAAAGGATGAGGGGTCTGGCGAACAACGAAGTCCTCGCCATGGTGAGCGGGATCAATCCCGTCAGGATCTCCGTTCTTATCTGGTTCATCGCCGGAGTGGCGGGAGGTTTTACGGTGTATTTTCCTTTGTCACGACAGACCTCGGATGGAAATTGGTCCTGATTATTATCATGGTCACAATTGTCGGTGGAATAGGAAACGTAAGAGGGGCTCTGATAGCCAGTATCGGCGCAGGGATCATTACCGCGTCAGTCACGCTTGTGTCAAAACCGTTATACGGTGAGGTAATTCTGTTGCTGGTCTTTATTGGGGTTCTCAGGCTTAAAAAGGAGAGGAGATAGCACATGGTTCAGTTTCTCTCAGGCTACGCGATGTACTCATTCTCCTCTATAGTTGTATTTGTCGCCCTGGCCACGCTCCTGCACTTGCAGTTCGGTATTACGGGAATCGTCAATTTTGGTGTCGTAGGCTTCTTCGGCCTGGGGATGTATCTGTTTGGAGTGTTTCTTATCCAATACAACATCCCCTACATAGTCGCGATGCTTCTTGCCACCGTCGCCACAGGTGTGGTGGCACTTGGACTGGGAACGATCATTCTGGAACTGGACAACCAGTCAATTTTGGTTGCGACACTTGCCCTCGCAACGATAGTCGAAGACCTGGTTATCACCGAAAAATGGTTCACCAGAGGTGTAATCGGACTGGGGACGGTACCATTTCCCTTCAACGTGGGGCCGTACTCTCAAGTCGCCTACTTTCTTCTCGCCCTGGTATTGACCGTTCTCCTTATTCTGTATGCGTATCGACTGGAATCTTCACCCTACGGACGACTGTTAAGAAGCATACGGGACAACGAACCTCTGTCGCAGAGTCTGGGAAAGTCGACCTCGCGCCAAAAGCTCTTCTTCTTTTCGATAACCTGCGCTTTTATGGGCTTGTTCGGAACTTTTCATGCATCCAACATTCATTTCCTGGTACCCCGCATGCTTGGTCCTGGAGTCACCTTTACCGTGTGGATCGCATTGATACTAGGGGGAAGGAAGAAGGTCTTGGGCGGTCTGATCGGTACGATCGCAACGATCGGCTTGTTCGACTTTATCATCGAGACCTTCGTTCCGATTCCAGCCGCGGCGCAATCCCAACTGATGCCCGTTATCAAATTATGGATCTACGGTCTGGTGTTGATGCTCATTTTAATGTACAGACCGTCAGGAATTCTGGGGGAGAAAAAATCTATTAAACAATAAATGAGGTTGAAAATTGCAGGGAAAAAAGCTTCATGTAAAAAATGTTGCTAAAAGTTTCAGTGGAAGAACGGTTGTGGATATTGCAGATCTGACTCTGGGCACCAGCGGGATTGAAGGATTGATAGGGCCAAATGGAGCTGGGAAAACCACTCTGATGAATCTCATCACCCATAAGTTGAACATGGATCACGGACAGATCGTATATTACCCCAACGGTGAAGAGGTGAACATCACGAATAAAAGCATGGATGAAATTGCACGCCTTGGTATTGTAAAAACGAACCAGATCATCCAGGACTTTGAAAGCTTCAGCATACGGGACTCACTTCTGCTTTCCCTCTCGACAACGAAATACGAGCAATTTTATCGAATCTTCAGTGAAGATAAGCTGCGTGAAGAAACGAAAGAGAAAATAGAAGAGTATTTGGACTACTTCCCCTTCGAAGATCCCGATGGACATGCCCTTTCTGCAGGGGAAAAGAAGCTGCTGGACATCATCCGCTGCCTGGCACTTAAACCGAAATTCCTGCTCATGGACGAACCAACCGCGGGACTATCTGAAGACCTGACGACTAAAGTCATGGATCTGATGAAGAAGAAAACCAGGGAAGAGGACATGTCTATCCTCATCGTGGAACATGACCTGGATCTGATCTGGAACGTTTCCGAACTCGTCTACTTCATGGCGGAAGGAGAAATACTATTGAAAGGAACACCGGAGGAAATCAGGAAAGACAGGACGGTCGCCGTGAAATACATGGGAGAGAGCCATGTTTGAAGTAAAAAACATGAGAAGCGGGTATGGTGAGGTTAACGTCCTGCACGGATTGGATTTTAAGATGGGGCACGAAATTTATGCTGTTCTTGGAGCAAATGGTGCCGGAAAAAGCACCCTTATGAAGACTATCGCAAAGGTACTTCCCCTCAAGACCGGCCAAATATTTTTCAAGGATAAGGATGTTTCTGAATTAACCCCCTTCCAATTGGCGGAGAGGGGTCTGGCTTATGTACCGCAGGATCAGCATATATTCCCAGAACTGACAGTTCGAGAAAATATATCTATCGGGGGGCTCGTGGGAAAACGATCAAAACAGGAGAGGATGGAAGAGGTTTTCAGGCTCTTTCCCGATATAGTTGCAAGAATTAATCAGAAGGCGGGAAGTCTCAGCGGTGGAGAAGCCCAAATGGTTGCGGTGGGGCGTGCTCTCATGCAGGATCCCGATCTCATATTACTCGATGAACCTACCTCTGGACTCGCGCCAAAGTATGTGGACAGTTTCTTCGCCAAAATCATGGAGATTCATGAAAAGAGGGACGTGAGTGTCATGGTAGCTGAACAGAATGCTGCCATAGCACTGGAAATCGCCAACCGAATTATGGTACTGCACCTTGGTAAAATATTCCTGATTGATGACAGTAAAAACGTGGATATCGATACCATCAAGGAGGGATACAGGATCTAGCCGTCCCGCCTGCGTGATGGCAAGATTTGTAAGGATCAAACCAGGTATCGTTTGGTACATGGCACACACGTAGGTATCAGTTAATCGAATAAATTGTACCCCAAAATAGGTTTTAAACCATTCAACCGCTGGTCCACACTTCATCAACACATCCTCCATCAATAACACCGGAAAGGTGAATATATGTG
>CAYFYU010000023.1:0-21139 GCA_964347455.1 uncultured Spirochaetota bacterium
TGGCGAGCTTGAGCCCGTATTCGATTTTCCTTCCAGTTTTAGCAAAGAGATAACCGATGAAGTTGAGTGTAGAGATCTGTAGGTGAATGATCTCCTTATCGATTGTCTTGTCATCGTTAGCGATCTTATTGTCAATTACCTGATTTATCCGGGAGAGTACGAGCTGTGAGAGAAAAAGTGAGTTCTGATAGTCTCCGTTGTGGAATGCACGGTTAGAGAACCTGAGGAGTGAATTCAGATCCTTGTCCTCAATAAAGAGTGAGGTGTCCTTCAAAATGGAGTGAAATATATTAAGGGAACTATCCCGCACCTCACGTTTTTCGAGGAGGAGGCCATAGAGGAATTTCGCCAAAATGGAGCCAATTTGGTATAGTTCATCATCCTCTATCTCGGAGAAGCTTGAGTTTTCAAGTCCAATAGTGATCCGCCCCGTATGTCCGGGGAACTCAAAGTGATGAACCCTCTTTCGATTGTTCCCGCCCATAGTAAATGCCGTATGCGATTGTGACCTAAAATGTATAGAGTAAAGGTTAAAAAGTCAAAAAAAAACAAAGGCACGAAATACAGACATTCACCTATTTATTTTTTGCCTTTATAATAAATGAGAGGGCGAGCATCTTATCGATAATGTGGATGTTCTCAACGGAGAGTCTTTCCTGAACTTCCAGGTCAAGAGGGGCAAAATTGAGAATGCCCTTTATGCCAGCTTCGGCGAGGGTTTTCCCTACGGCGTTAGCACTCTCCTTCGGTACGGCAATGACGGCAATATCGATGTTATTGTCATTCACATATGCACCAAGCTCACTTGCGTCATGAACGGGAACTCCATTGATCCTTTGTCCGGCAAGCAAAGGACTGATATCGAATATTGCCTTGAGCTCGAAGCCCGCATTTTTAAATGCTTTGAACCTCGAAAGTGCCCGTCCGATATTGCCTGCACCGATGATGATGAAGGTTGTCTTTGCATGCATATTGAGGATAGCTGCAAGTTCTTTTTTTAATTTTTTTACATTGTATCCGTATCCCTGTTGACCGAAATCTCCAAAGTAGCTCAGGTCGAGCCGTACCTGCGATGCGGATGCTCCCATGAGTTCACCCAGTTTTTTCGAAGAAATTTTCTCAACTTTGCCATCCAAAGAGTCGAAGTAGCGATAGTATCGCGGCAATCGCTCGATAACCACTTTCGGAATAACCGCACCGTCTTTGCCCCGTATCATATCATATCCTTTTGGAGGTGCTTTCTTAACTAGTATAAAAAAAAATAAATTTTTGTCAATCATAAAACAATATAAAATTCTTTTATTCTGGAGCATTCCCTGTTATATTGTACCCGATCATCGGGGGTGTAGCTCAGCTGGGAGAGCGCTTGCTTCGCATGCAAGAGGTCGGCGGTTCGATCCCGCTCACCTCCAGATACCCACCCTTGGCAGGCTCTACGACCCTTAGCAGAATCTCTGACAGTTTCGCTTCTCTTACTCACCACGGGTCACTTACACTTCAAAATCGAGGCAATGGGCTTTTATTTTACTATAATCTCATTTAATATGGTATTATATTTCTCGCTGGAATCCACACTGTACTGGTAATGGAAAATATTCATGCAGCTGAGGCATATAATACTTCTCATTATACTGATCTGTCTCGCGATATTGCTTGGTTACGGATGCGAACGGAGAATGACCTCTGAAATAATTCTCCCCGAGGGCAAAACCGCCCGGATCGTATTTATCGTCGGCGAGGTGTTCCTCAGGCCAGTAAACGAAGTTGATTGGGTACCGGCACAGGTAGGTGATATCATTACCGAGGGCACACTGCTGAGAACTGCAGAGAACAGCTACTGCGAGCTGGTCATTAGCTCCGGAACAATTTTCAGAATGAAGGACAGAAGCGAGCTGCAACTGTCAGTACTTCCACAGGATGAGAAAGACAACAGGACTTTCGTCAAACTTGTTTCAGGTGAACTGTTTACCAAGGTAATCAAGATTGCCTACAGCAGCAGTGAAACGATCGAAACCGATACGGCGATGCTCGGTGTAGACGGTACGGGGCTTCTGACGAATACCAAGGCTGGAAAAACCGACGTTCTCGTTGCCGATGGCAAAGTAAATGTACGGATGAACGTGCAGGAGCCGCCTGCTGAAGGACTGCCCCCCGAACTGAACAGGATACTGAAGAAATTGGAAAGAGGAACGAACATCCGGGAGGGGTACATCGCTGCAGTGACCGCTGAGGATATTCAAGAAGTTGAGGATATCATTGCCGGTATCGTGCAGCGGGGTAAGGCCGAAGAAATCGAAATCGAGAATTTGAGACAGCAGATACAGCTTCGTGCAGAACCTCTCGATAAAAAGAGCCGCGACCGTCTCAAAGAGCTGGATGTAATGCTGCTAGAATTTGAGCTCGGCGAAACCCATCATCTTTCACCAAATTTCGACGGCGTTAAGGATGAATTTCTATTCAACACCGAGCCCTTTCAGGATGACAAGCTCGGCGGCTGGAAAATGGTCTTTCTTGACGGTAGATCACGGGTACAGAAAACGATACGGAACAGATTAGTTGAGGAGGAGGAGGAAATAATCCTTCCGGAATTTATCGTTTGGAACCTCGTTAATAACGCGGGTGTCACCGTGCCAGATGGGAAGTACGCCTATCATTTTTTTACCATTGATAAGAACGGTCGTGAGAACCTCAGGTCAAAGGGTGTTATCGTTGTTGATACGGTGCCTCCACAGATCGATGTCGAAGCGCCTGAGCTCATGTTTTCTCCAAACGGCGATGGTGTGAAGGACACCGTTGTCATTCAGGTAGATGCTGAACGGGAAATCAAGTGGACCTGTACGATCACCACTCCTGAGGAGATTGTGGTGAAAACCATGGAGTGGGATGCTGACATACCGGAGCAGATTGAGTGGGATGGCAAGGGAGAGAACGGTGCCGTGCTTCCAGAGGGTGTGTATGATATCATCATTTCGGGTCAGGATGGTGCAGGAAATCGAACAGCTCGAACGATACGCGGCGTTACCCTCGATGTCAGAGAGCGACAGGCAACGGTTGACATCGATTACCCAATTTTTTCACCTAACGATGATGGTCTCCTCGATGAGATTACCTTCTACCCTATTCTCTCCGATAGGAATCGTATCGACACATGGGATCTCATCGTTCAGATCGAAAAGGGGGACACGGCGAAACGTTTTCGTGGGAGAAGGTTTATACCCAAAACAGTTGTCTGGGACGGCAAACCCCAGCGGGGTAAGATGACCGAGCTCTTTCCAGAAGGACTTCCCTCTGGTTACTACACCTATTTTCTCAAGGTTATTTACAGAAGCGGCGTAAACACCTACTCATTTAAGAGGGATCTTATCATCGACAACGATCCTCCCAAAATCGAGCTCAGCGTCGAACCTGTCCTCTTTTCTCCGGATGGAGACGGGAAGGATGACCTATTGCTTATACGACCCCAGATCACCGACCTCACGGCCATTCAGTACTGGAAGGCAACGATCTTCTCGTCAGCTGGAACACCATTCAAGACGTTCATCGGAACTGATGCGCCGGCAGAGGAGATTTCATGGGATGGTATTTCCGATACAGGGATTCTCGTGGATAGTGGTGAGGATTACTACATCCAGATTGAAGCAACTGATGAGGGCTTCAATAAAGGGATAAGTGAAAAGGCACCCTTTTCAATTGATATTCTCGTTATACCAACCGATCGGGGCCTGAAGATACGCGTCTCTAATGTGGAGTTTGGTTTCAATAACGCTCAGTTGCAGGGTGGAAAGACCTTTTTGATACTCGACAAGATCGTTCAGATCTTCAATAAGTATGAGAAGTATTCCATACGCATCGAAGGACATACTGACAGCACGGGGGATGAGGACTATAACCTCGAGCTCTCAAAGCGAAGAGCCGAGGCGGTGGGTGTCTATCTGGTGGATAATGGAATCGATGCGGAGCGCCTAGAGTTCGAAGGATACGGGGAGCGGTATCCGGTTGATACGAATGCGACGCTCGAGGGAAGACGCAGAAACCGCAGAGTGGAATTTCTCTTAATACGAAAATAAAAAACCTGTACTGCAGGGGCGGTCATCTGGCCCGGTTCTTTCTTGAATCCGAATAGGAGAGCACGAACAGACCGTTGTAGGCAACGAGATTGGGAAGAATCCGGACTGTGCTGTCCTTTTTGAGATAGTAGCGTTTTTCTATTCTGATTTTTTCATCCCTGCAGAACTGCTTGAAATCCCTGATGCTGAGAAAATGTAGGTTTGGCGTGTCGTACCAGGTATAGGGGAGTGAGGCGGTGATCGGGACGTGTCCGAGGATGGTCAGCTGAAATCGAGCACGGAAGTGGCAGAAATTTGGGAATCCGATGATCACCCTCCGGCCTATTCTGAGGGCCCTGATAATTGCCTCACGTGGACGGTGTACCTGCTGCATCGTCTGATTGAAGATGACGTAATCGAAAAACTGATCGGGGTAATCTTTCAGTCCCGAGTCGATATCCTCATGAGAAACGCTGAGTCCTTTTTCAACGCACCGGTATATTGCGGATTCGTTGATTTCAATCCCGTAGCCCTCAATATCCCGCTCCTTTACGAGATATTCCAAAAGTATGCCCTCACCACATCCGAGATCGAGCACCTTGCTCCCCGATGCAATGATCGAGGCAATGATTCTATGGTCTAATCTTTCGAGCTGTTTGTCCATATCAGCTGGTGTTCTCCGTCTTTCTCATCACCTTCTCGAGGAAGTGTTTGATCAGAATCGTCTCCTCATCGAATTCAATGAGAAATGCGTCGTGACCGTAATCCGAGGTTATCTCACAGTAGGTGACATCGAGACCGTTCATCTTCAGTGAACTGACGATATCCTTTGATTGATAGGAAGGGTAAAGCCAGTCGGAGCTGAATGCAATTATGAGAAAACTTATATTTTTTATATGTTGAAAGGCTTGAAAAAGGCTCTGGTCGCGGGTGAGATCGAAGTAATCCATTGCTTTGGTGATGTAGAGATAGGAGTTCGCATCGAATCTCTGAATGAAGCTGTTTCCCCTGTATCGAAGATAACCCTCCACTTCGAACTCCTGTGTAAAGACGTAGCCGTACTCCTCTTTCTTCAGCGAACGCCCGAATTTTTGTTCCATGCTCTTGTCGCTCATATAGGTGATATGTCCTATCATCCGCGCAACAGCGAGCCCCGCATCGGGTCCATCATTTTCAGGATAGTTTCCATTCTGCCATTTCGGATCCGCCATGATGGACTGTCTGCCCACTTCGTCGAAGGCGATCTGGAGGGGAGAGTGGCGGTGAGAGCTTGCTATTGGTATACAGGATTTAACCATGTTGGGGTATGATATACACCACTGCAGTGCCTGCATTCCGCCCATCGAACCGCCGGTAACACAGAGGATCTGTGATATTTTGAGATGATCCATGAGGAGTTTCTGCGCATTGACCATGTCCGATATAGTGACCACGGGAAAGGTGAGCCGGTAGGGTTTGCCGGTTTTTGGATTGATGGAGACTGGTCCCGTACTCCCCTTGCAGCCGCCTATCACGTTGGAGCAGATGACGAAGTACTTGTCCGTATCAAAGGCTTTGCCCGGACCGATCATGTCATCCCACCATCCCGGTCTTTCCTCACCTTCGTGAAAGCCAGCTGCGTGTGCATCTCCGCTCAATGCATGACAGATGAGAATTGCATTGTTCTTCTTGCTGTTAAGTGACCCGTAGGTTTCGTAAGCGAGGACCAGTTTTTCCAGAACCGCTTCACTTTGCAGGACAAACGGTTTTTTGTATTCAAATGTTTTTGTTTGGACGATTCCAACCGAACCTGGCTGTTGTTTTTTATTCAACTCGGTCTCTCCATGTACGATCAAGAAAAAATGAATAGATTTAAAATAGTGTATTTAGGTTCGAAAAGGAATAGCTTTTATGGAGCATAAAAACCATTTTATATTGAAGAGACGATTATTTTTATTAACAGTATCAGCTCGATATTATATATGGCACTATATTGGGGTAGGGTAATAGTATGGAAAAAACATCTGTAGATGTGGGTGGTATGCAATGCGCTTCATGTGCCGTTACTATTGAGAAGTCGCTGAAACGGGTGGAGGGGGTAAAAGAGGCGTCGGTGAACTTTGCTGCAGAACAGGCCGCTGTTATCTTCAACAGGGCGGAAACGAGTCTCGAGGAGATCAGAGAGACGGTCGAGAAGGCAGGGTACAGTGTGCTCTCTGAGCGAACTTTTCGATCACCAGACGTCGGGGAAGCCGATGAAGAGGACCTTCGTGAGATGAGGAACGCACGGAGGCGAATGATTTTCGCCTGGTCTTTTACCGTGCCTGTTATGGCCTGGATGTCGCTTGAGATGTTTTTCGGAATTGTCTGGCCCAACCCGGGCATTTTTACGATTATCATGCTTGCCCTTGCGGCTCCGGTCGTATTCTGGGTGGGGTGGCCAACCCAACGTTCGGCCTTTACCTCTATGATTCATGGACGGGCAAACATGGATGTTCTTATATCTCTCGGTACAACCGTATCGTTTCTCACCGGGATAGCATCACTGTTTACAGAAATAGCGAGTTTTGCCGCCATATCGGCAATGATCATGGCAATTCATTTGACTGGAAGGTTCATCGAATCGGCTGCACGGGGTCGCGCATCACAGGCAATCAAGCGTCTTTTACAGCTTGGCGCAAAGACGGCCCGCATCATTCGTGACGGAGAGGAAAGAGAAGTTGCGATAGAGGAGGTTCAGGTTGACGACCTCATGGTCGTGCGGCCTGGAGAAAAAATGCCGACCGATGGGGTGATTGTTGAAGGTTACAGCGCACTGGATGAATCGATGGTGACCGGTGAATCGATGCCTGTGAACAAAGGCACGGGCGATGAGGTTATAGGCGCAACCCTAAACCAGGAGGGACTCCTTCGGGTTCGAGCTACAAAGATCGGGAAGGATACCTTCCTCGCCCATGTCATTCAGCTGGTTGAGGAGGCCCAAGGGTCTAAAGTTCCGATTCAGGAATTTGCCGATCGTATCACCGGCTACTTCGTGCCTGTTGTTCTGGTGATTGCAGTTGTGACCTTCGTAAGCTGGCTCCTCTTCCCCGGTTTTCTCCTACCAGTAGTCCGGTGGGCATCGGGATTTCTCCCCTGGGTGAATCCCGGGCTTGGTGGGACAACGCTTGCATTCTTTGCTGCAGTCGCCGTTCTTGTCATTGCATGCCCCTGTGCCCTTGGTCTTGCCACCCCTACGGCGCTCATTGTGGGAACCGGCATGGGAGCGGGGAATGGCGTGCTCATCAGAAGGGGAGAGGCGATTCAGACCCTGAAAGACTTTGGTATGATCGTTTTTGACAAAACAGGTACCCTGACAAAAGGATCACCAGAGGTAACCGATGTGATACCCTATCAAGGTTTCAGCACTGAGGAGCTTCTTCTCGTTGCAGCAGGTGTTGAGTCGGGTTCAGAACATCCGATCGGAAGGGCAGTGCTGCAGCATGCATGGGAACAGGGGATCGAGCTCCCTGCAGCCATAGAAACGCGGGCAATACGTGGAAAGGGCATAGAGTCGGTGATTGACGGACAAAAAGTGGTCATCGGGAGCAGAAAATTAATGGGGGAACGGGGAATCGACATCAAAGGGATCGAAGGGGATCTCAAGCGTCTTGAATCTGAAGCGAAGACGATCATTATCATCACAAGGGGTAAAGAATTGATGGGCTGCATCGCGGTCGCCGATACACTGAAGGACGATACAGTCCAGGCGATTCGTGAGCTGGAATCCTTAGGTATTCACACCGCAATGATTACCGGGGACAATCGACAAACGGCGGAGGCAATTGCACAAAAGGCGGGGATTACCAGTGTCCTCGCAGAAGTGCTTCCCGACGGAAAGGTGCAGAAGATACAACGCTTACAGGCAGATGAAAACCTGGTTGCAATGGTCGGTGATGGTATCAACGATGCGCCGGCGCTGACCCAGGCGAATGTAGGTATTGCCATCGGAAGCGGAACCGACATAGCTATCGAAGCTTCCGATGTAACTCTGGTGCGAGGTGACCTCACGGGAGTTGTCACAGCGGTAAAACTCTCGCGGGCCACATTCAGAAAGATACGGCAGAATCTCTTCTGGGCCTACTTCTACAACACACTGGCCATTCCGGTCGCAGTGATGGGTTTTCTCCACCCGGCAATCGCCGAAGCTGCCATGGCAATGAGCTCGATAAACGTCGTTACCAACGCGAATTTGCTCAGATTTGCGAAGATTAAACCTGATTACAAAATTTGATCAATGTGTATCGTTTTTGATTATCTCACCGTTGTGGATCACCATTCGAACGTCTAGAAGAGATCTCAGATTATCAAGAGGATTATTGTCTAAAATAATTATGTCGGCAATTTTACCAGGTTCAATGGTTCCCAACTCATTTTCCAGATTGCAAACATGAGCAGCATGGCTGGTCCCGGCAATGATGATCTGCATGTGTGTCATCCCTGCCTCATACATCAATTGAATTTCAGTCATAGGAAAACCGGATTCGAATTGGAATATATATCCGTCATAATCAGTACCCAGTGCAACTTTACCTCCAGCCTGAACAAAGCGCTGGAGATTATTTTTTGCCCTAGTATCCCAATCCAATTCATGTATACGGCTGACGCCCTGCCAGAGTTCAAGGGTGGGTACCCAGTAAATATCTTTTTTAATCATCCTGGCAACAAGCGCGTCAGGTAGATCGTCTACCACCATATGGGCAACATCGTCCACACCGGCTTTTATCGCCATCTCCAGATGCTCTGAACGACTTATATGTGCAGAAACAGGGTTCGAATTATTATGTGCAGTGCGAACAATTTTTCTCATTTCATCTAGAGATAACAGGGGCCATATCCTGCCCTGAAGCCTGTCTTCAATTGCAATTTTTATTATATCGGCTCCGAGAAGTATAAGTTCTTCAGTTTTTTCTTTTGCATCAGCTGGTGAGGTTACCGGGAAATTTCCATAACCACCAACTGTGGTGACGAGAGGTCCCGCGGCGACCAATCGGGCGTTTTTATTGTTATCCAAAAGTGTGTTTCTCATGGAAAAAGCATCTTTGGGTGCATAGGTAAAATTACCCAGATCGCGAACTGTGGTTACTCCAGATTCCGCCCACTTTTTTAGATTATTTTCATCATAACCGGTGTGTACATGGGTATTCATGAAGCCGGGTAATATGTAGGTTCCCTGTACGTCGAGTACATTTGCTCTTTTTGGTATATCCAGACTGGATTCTGTACCCACAGAACTGATGCGTTCATCCTGTATAATGATTACAGCATCAGGAATTGGTCCGGAACCGGTTCCGTCAATGAGAAAACCACCCTTTATGACAAGGGTTTCAACCATCTCGTCATTTTGTGCAAGGAGCTTTTGACCTAAGGTGAAGACGAGCAGGGAGACAATAAAGATTCTGGATATTTTCATCTCTTTTAGCGAAGAGGCAGACCTTTTCGTATATCCCGATTTTTACATGAATCTTCGCCTGGTTTTCTGTTATGCAAGTTTTTTGTGGCAGAACCACCAGTCGTAGCAGTCGTACTCCTTAGCGCGGGATTGCGCTGTTTTTTGATCGAGTGGAGGCGGAACGATGACCTCACTCCCGACGAGCTCATTGTCGGGCCAATTCGCCGGAATCGCCACACCAGCCTTATCCGAAACCTGCAATCCCTTTATCATCCGTACGAGTTCATCCATATTTCTCCCCATCTCCTGCGGATAGTAGAGAATTGCCCTGATCTTCCCGTTGGGATCCACAACAAATACAGCCCGAACTGTATTAGAACCCCTAACAGGATGGATCAGCCCCAATTTGTCTGCTGTTTTACCCATTTCATCAGCGATGATCGGATACTGTATCTCTACGTTGAGATTATTCTTGATCCATTCGATCCATTTCATATGAGAGAACACCTGATCAATGCTCAAACCGATGAGGTCGCAGTTTAACTCCTGAAACTGCTCGTATCTCTTCTGAAAGGCGACGAACTCGGTGGTGCACACCGGCGTGAAGTCAGCCGGATGACTGAAGAGTATGAGCCATCTTCCCTTGTAATCATCAGGGATGGTTTTCTCCCCATGAGTGGTATCGACGACAAGTCTCGGCATTGGCTCACCGATGAGTGGAATTCTTCCCTCCATAGTAATTATCCCTTTCCTAACACATTTTCATATACTAGACACTAAAAGGAGGGGAGTAAAAGTCAAGGGTATTAAGTCGGGATTGAGTCCGAACTGAAAGTCCTGTCATGGAGAGAAGGTTCAGCGCAAGATTCCCATTCGGTTCGGCGGCCAGTAGCGAAATAGTGACTTGCCGAATATGTTGTGCCGTTCGACGAATCCCCAGAAACGGCTGTCGTTGGAGCGATCCCGGTTGTCACCCATCATGAAGTACATGTCTTCGGGAACGATAACCGGGCCGTAAAAGTCCCGGTTGTTCATGAGGCTGTCACCGGGGGGAATAATTTCGGGATCGGCGTGAAACTCTGGCCACCATCCGTTCAGGGGCTTGCCGTTTACGTAAACCTCTTTGTTGATGATCTCGATTTCATCGCCCGGTATACCGATACAACGCTTGACATAGAACTTCGGCTGCGGGTCGATATTCAAAAAGCCGAGGGTCAGCGTATAGACAATTGGCGTGAACATCTGGATGATAATGTTCGGCGGATCGTAGTAGGGTGCAAGGAATATAACGATGTCACCACGCCGCGGTGAACGCACTGCGGGGAGCCTCTTCTTGGTAAATGGAACCTTTGCACCGTAGATGAACTTTGAGGCGATGATGAAATCACCGATCTCTATCGTGGGAATCATGGACCCCGTGGGAATCTTGTATACATCCACGATAAAGGTCTTGATAAAGAGCGCGATGACGAGCGCGAACACGACCGCCTCGATATTTTCCCGCAGTTTACTCTTTTTCTTTTTTTCTTTCGTATCCCGTTTCATGACCGTTCCCAAAGATTGATAGGTTAAGATAATACAGGTGTTTGCAATTAACAACGACTATTTGGTCCCTGGCGCACACTCCCGCAGCACAGAAGCTGGTTAAATTTTTAATGAGCTATCACGCACTATATATCATTTCGTCATCTTGTTTTCATTTCATGAGGGAATTGGTAGGGTACATTACCCTTTTCTCATTTGTATAGAGGACCCATTTTATGGTGGATAAAACTACAGAAGGTGCTATACTAAAAACATTATGGTGAAGGGGGAGTAGAGTGTGGCCGATGTTCGCAGCAAAGAGATAACAAATCCTGAGCGCATCAGGAGAATTATCGGTATTCTGAGACTCGATGGGAGGGAGATCGAGGTTCACATCCCCTACTATATTGAAGTTGCAAAGATAGCAGACACCACGCAGGATGATTTCGTCGTAAAGATTACCGATTCTTTTATCGACCTTCAGGATGAGGAGCTTGAAGCGGTATTTATTAACTTTGTTTTTTCAGGAGTTGAGCTCTTCGGAAGATGCCCAATTGTCGGTCGCTCAGAATCTTCCCTCACACTCGAGTATCCAAAGATCCTCGAGAGCCGGAGTAAGCGGCGTTATCCGCGTATCAAACTGGGTCGGTATCTCTCTGCAAAACTGACGTACAAACAGTATCCTGAGAAGAAACTCGGGGAAGTATCCTCTAAGGACATACCGGTAAAGTATTCCAAGCTGTACTGGGAGGTGCAGCGGGAGAGCGTTGATATAAAGAAGGTGTTTGTCCTCGTAGGTGCTGAGATAAAGAGGATATCGTCCCATGCTGAGATAAACCTTTTCAACAAGGAGGTGCTGGGAACGAGAGACGTGCAGATACTGCGGAAATCTGGTAAGGTCCTCTATGTGGATGATTGCAGAAAGATACAATCCTATACGCGAATCATTCCCTCCGATAAGATCGTGAGCTATTCCTACTACGTGAGTGAATTGAGAATTGCCGGCAGGTCGAGGGAGAAGATCGTGGCTGAGCTCAAAGAGATCGTACGGGAGCACCTTTCCAAGGGCTACAGCTCGAAAGTGCTCGTTCCGATCTTCTCGAAGGAAGAGGTCATCGGTGCTGTGAGGGCGGTGAAGAAGAAGGATGAGCGGTTGACTTTTGAGGATGTCTCGGACCTCATGTCCCTGAGTGCGCTCCTGACCATGGGGATTGAGAAGGCGAATTTCATCCCCGACCTCGGGGATGCGGTGCAGAGCAGCCTGGTCAATATAGGAGAAGGGGGGATATTCCTCACTATAGATAGCTCAGGAGAGGAAGCGAAACTCAAAGAGGGTACAAACATCGAGGTCAAGTTTGGTCTAAAGGAACGCGAGGTAACGTTGAAAGGCAAGGTGCTGCGAAAAGGTGAGCAGGCGAAGAGTTATGCGGTTGAATTCAATAATTTGGAGGAATCTGATCGCAAGGCTCTGAAAAAGTTTGTCGAAGAGAACATAGAAGAACTCAAGAAAAAAAAGTAGTTACAGCCGCCCCTCAACTCACATATATTTAAACTACCCTTAACTGTTCAGAGCCGAAGGTCCTGCCAAGGAACGAAGGTCCTGCCAAGGGCCGAAGGTCCTGTCAAGGAACGAAGGTCCTGTCAAGGAACGAAGGTCCTGCCAAGGGCCGATTTGCTTTATAACTTTATTAAGTCGTCAGTTTTATCAAACTATTTTTCTGATTCTTATGGAGGCAATATGGCGTACATGATTAATGATGAGTGCACTGCATGTGGGCTTTGTGAACCTGAATGCCCCGTCGAGGCTATCAGTGAGGGTGATCCAATTTACATCATCGATTTCAATACGTGCGTAGAATGTGAGGGACACTTTGATGAACCACAATGCGCGTCTGTTTGTCCTGTCGATGCATGTGTTCCCGATCCGGATCATCCAAAGAGTTAGGAATTCAGTACGATATATTTCTATCTGAGTGCAATCTTATTAACAATCTCCATCCACGATAAGAGTACGCTGCATTCGCTTGTATTTTAACGTTGATCACCCGGTATACTCGTATACCACAACAAAGCCGTCCCTTGCACGACTGCCGCAGTCTGTACAGGTGATATAGCCTTTCACAATATTAACAACCTTTCTGTAAGGTTCCCTGATAAACTGATCCCCGATGTCCTTATGGTAACACGCAAAACAGAGGCACTTCCGGATGTATTCGGCTTTTATAACATCTTCCATAGCGGTCTCTTTAAAAAGAATTACTGATATACATGATAACCGAAAGTTAACCGAAAGTCAAGTTTTTTCTTGAATTTTTACAGAGAATCTCTCGTTTATAGAGAAAAAATGTACAGATTTTCTGGAAATGCATAATACATCGACATTCAGAACAAATATCGTTATTTTAAACGAAATATTTTCACCGAGGGGGAATGATGGATTACAAGGTAAAAGAAGTGAGTTTGGCAGAACAAGGGAAGATGAAGGTCGAATGGGCAGAATCCAGGATGCCCGTCCTCATGTATCTAAGAGAAAAGCATAAAAAAGATAAACCCTTGAAGGGGCAGAGAATAGCGGGATGTCTTCATGTCACGAAGGAAACAGCGGTCCTGGTTAAAACACTTGTTGTAGCCGGTGCCGATGTGTCATGGTCAGGGTGCAATCCCCTATCCACACAGGATGATATTGCTGCAGCGCTTGCAGCTGACAATATACCTGTTTTTGCCTGGCATGGCATGAATGTTGACGAGTTCTACTGGGCAATAGACAAAACTATCGAATTCAAACCATCCCTGACACTCGATGACGGGGCCGATCTTATCAATACGATACATCAGAAACATACTGCATTAGCGAAGCAGGTCGTTGCCGGTACAGAAGAAACAACAACCGGCGTGCATCGCCTCAGGGCAATGGAAAAAGCCGGGGCCCTCCTCTATCCTGTAATTGCGGTGAATGATGCTGAAACCAAATGGGATTTCGATAATGTGTATGGAACTGGGCAGTCTTCGATAGACGGTATTCTGCGGGCAACCTCGATACTTCTTGCAGGAAAAACATTTGTTGTTTCCGGTTATGGGCATTGTGGTAAGGGCACTGCTATGAGGGCTCGTGGTATGGGCGCACACGTTGTGGTCACAGAGATCAGCCCGACCCATGCCCTTAAAGCAGTGTTGGACGGGTTTACCGTACTGCCGATGGATGAAGCTGCAAAGATAGGGGATATATTTATAACCGCCACCGGCATGAAAGATATTATCGTGAAGAGACATTTCGAGAAAATGAAGGATGGTGCTGTCGTGTGCAACACCGGGCACTACGACTGCGAGGTAAATTTAAAAGACATAGCCCAACTCGCAATCTCCGTCGAGGAGATACGACCGAATAATGAAAAATACTCTTTGAAAGATGGACGGAAAATATTCGTTCTGGCAAAGGGCCGACTGGTAAATCTCGCGGCTGCAGAGGGACATCCCTCTGAAGTGATGGACATGAGCTTTGCAAACCAGTTTTTATCTTTGATCCGCTGTGCACGAGAGGGCGGTCGGCTCGAGGTAAAAGTCCATGATATTCCCCTTGAACAGGATCAGGAACTGGCTCGTATGAAGCTTAAAACGATGGAAATTAATATCGATACCCTGACGAAGGATCAGGAAAATTATCGAGATGATTATCTTGCCGGCACCTAGGGAAGGACCGTATATTCCCTTAAAAGAATGAGTTGCCTGTTGACAGGAAAGTTGCTCCCGGGTTTTCAACGAATAACTGCAACAAGGTATAGAAAAAAATCAGAATCACCTATGCAATCTGGATAACCCGAGTTTTAGGAGAGTATATTGTTCCTAAAAAGTATTGAAATATACGGATTTAAAACATTTGCCGAAAAAACGTCTCTCTTCTTCAGACCGGGTGTAACGGCCATCGTCGGACCAAACGGGTGTGGCAAGAGTAATATTGTCGATGCTATTCGATGGGTGCTCGGTGAGTCGAATGCTCGTTCCTTGAGAGGCGAGATCATGGAAGATGTCATCTTTTCAGGGTCGGACGATAAGAAACCACTCGGTATGGCAGAGGTGGCCATCACAGTGGTGAATGATGATGCCCTTCTTCCGATTGAATATGCAGAGGTAACAATAAAACGCAGGCTCTACCGCTCGGGTGAGAGTGAGTTCTTTATTAATAAAAACAGTGTTCGTATGCGGGATATTCATGAGCTTTTTGCAGACACGGGAATCGGTAAACCTGCATACTCCATAATGGAGCAGGGAAATATCGACGTGATTCTCAGCAATAAGCCTGAAGAGAGGATGACGATCTTTGAAGAAGCCGCTGGCATTACGCGGTACAAGATGAAGATAAAAGAATCCCACCGAAAATTGATGGCAACGGATGAAAATCTCGTTCGATTGAATATCATTATTGGAGAGGTTGAGAAGGAATTCAGAAATCTCGAGAAGCAGTCCGAAAAGGCTATACTATACAAAGAGTTGAAAAAAGAAGAAGTCCGCTATGAAACCCTCTACAATTATGAGAGGATTCAAGACCTGAAAAGTTTGGTCTTAAAAAACCATGAAAAATTAACGTATTTAAGAAAGCTGAAAACCGAGCTTGGCAGTGAGATCAAAAAACTCAACGATCTGATCAGAAAAGATATCGACCGAGTAAGAAAAATAGAGAATGAGATAGTTGAGATTAAAAATGACACTTACAAGAAGGAAGCTGAGCTCGAGACGATAGCCTCCAAATCTTCTCATATCGATGAAAGAATACATGAAATCGATATTGAAATAGAGAAAAAAGAACTGCAGATCTCGGAATCTCGCGAAAGAAAGAGGGAGTTGGAGTCGAGAGTATCCGGCCTTGATAAGAGCATTAAAGAGGTTCGCGATTTAATCCTATCCCAGGAAGAGAAACTGAAAGGTTACATAGATGAGGTGGACCAGCAGAGTTCTTTCATTTTGAAAAATACAAAAAAGCTAGAGCTGAATGGGGAAAAGAAGGAGGAAATTGATCTGAAGCTGATTCAGTTGAGAGAGTCTTTGAAAGAGGCAATTGACAAGCTACTTAATGAGATCAGCAAGATCAGGGTAAGTTTTCGTGGGAGTGAAACAAGAAAAAATGAGCTTATAGAGGAGATAAACGGATCGATCGATAAGATTCAGACCGTTCTCAGACATCACCGGACGAAACTGCAGGATCTCGAATATTCAACGACGGAATCGGGATTCACGCCTCTGCTCGAACAGCTCACTGAGGATGTACAGGCTCTAAGTGAAAAAATGACCCAACTGAAATTGAATGTGAATACGGTAATAAGCCTTCAGAATGAACTCAGTAGAGCTATTTTCGGCAGGGAGAGCTCGCAATCGAAGAAAGAACAGATAGAGGTGAAAATTGAAAAACTATTAAAGCAGCTTGGTGCCCTGAAAAAGGAGAGTACCTTTCTGGATAATGAGAATAGAAAAAGTCTGGAGAAAAAAGAGAAGTTTGAGGAATTTGTCAACAACCTGAGGCCCGATATTGCCAGAAACCGAGAAAAAGAGAAGAATGACTCGGAAAACAGGGAGAGGCTGGGGCGTGAGCTCGAAAGAAGTGAAGAATATCTACAGGATATAGAATTCGAGATTCGTGCTCTGAAGGAGAGAAAAAAGGCATTCAGGGCAAATATCGATACACTTTCTAAAAAATATCAAAAAGTTGAGAAAGAGCGACTTCTCCTCACCGAGAAAACAAAAAATCAAAACTCACTCATCGACGAGATTGTTGTGAGGATACAGAATAATGAATCGAGGGTTGGTGAAAAGCGCAAAAGGGCAGAAGAGCATGTGGCTGCCATAGAAGCAATTGAGATTAAGAATGCAGAGTTGACATCAAAAATCGAGACAATCTCTGAAACCTTCAAGGAACGATACGGTAAAGCTCTGGAGCTGTTCGAACCCGAAGAATCCTTTGATATAAAAACGATAAATGATAAGAGGGTATCGATAAGGAATCAGATAGCAGCACTGGGCCAGGTGAATTTGATGGCAATCGAGGAGTTCAAGGAGGTACAGAAACGTTACGAGTACCTTTCGGCACAGAAAGCCGACCTCGAAAAGGCAAAGGATGATCTCAATATTATTGTTTCAAAAACCCTGGAATCCTCTAAGGAACTTTTTCTGGACAGTTTCGATAAAGTACGTATCAACTTCAATAGCATCTTCAGACGATTATTCGGTGGCGGCAAGACAGACCTTTACCTTACCAATGAATCAAATATATTCGACACCGGTGTTGAGATTATGGCCTGTCCACCGGGAAAATCACTAAAGAGGCGAACCCTTCTATCCGGCGGAGAGAAAAGTCTCGCCGCCATAGCCCTGTTGTTTTCAATATTCATGGTAAAACCGAGCCCGTTCTGTATGCTCGACGAGGTCGATCATGATCTTGATGAGGAAAACGTGATTCGGTTCATCAAGCTCTTAAAGGAGTTCACCGATACGACACAGTTCATCATAATTACTCACAATAGGAGAACGATTGAGTTTGCTGACATTATTTATGGTGTAACCTCTGAGCAATTGGGAATTTCAAAAGTCGTTTCATTGGAAATGATGGAGCCTGCGGTTGAATGACGTTCTTTCCATTATACGAAAGAATTTAAAGCTGATCATCTTCATCGCTCTTGGCTGCATCCTTTTTTCAGCAGTACTGGGACTTGTTATCGGCTTGCTTCGGAATCCTTCTCAATCGGATTATTTAGACGAAATTGAACTCTCTGCTGAAGAAGGTCGAACCAGGGAAAGAGATGTCGGTTTTATAATGCCAGCACCAATAATACCCAATCTTGGTGATGATGATCTGGAGCACACCTTTTATTTTGATCGACACCCTGAGTTCATCGATAGCATAGAGATGATACCGATAAAAATATCGGAGTTGATTCGGTATAGGAAAAGAGGTCTCCAGTCAGATCTGAAACCTTTTGAGTTTATGGGTGAAGAGCTCGATATTCTTACAACTCAAGACGAGCTTGCAGAGCCATGAAAAAAGCGATAATTTTATTATCCAACCTCCTCCTGTGGTCCCTCTTAACACCCTCCTTTTTGTTTTGCGAGACAGAGGTGCTGGAATTTTCAGTAAAAACTCTGGGAGAGCAGGAAGAGATAACGGTTAAAAGGGATAACAATTTTACCATCTACATCAACGGAAAGGGATGGTATCTCGAGAGCTATGATCGTTCAAAGCTGTCATTTAAAAAGCGAGTCGCTGAAACGGAATACACTGCATTTACGATTCATCCTTCCGTTAACGGCTCCTCCTTTCTCATATTCCGTTACCTAGATAAAGATATATACCTACCTATCAGGATCGTCGAATCCCTTCCAGAAGCTACTGGTGAAGATGAAGTTACCGCTCTGGCTGCAAATGAGAAGGAACAAACATCAGAAGATGAGGACAATAAACCTGCTGACAGAGATACATCTGAAGAGCATGAGTTGTATTACGTAAATAAGGATGACAAAATAGTAAAAATTCCAACAACAAATGAGAATGATCTCTACTTCAAGGGAATAAAGCTGAATACTGATGGTCACTATGATGATGCTGTAGCAGCGTTGAACCAGTACGTTGAGATTTGCGAACGCTGTAAGTACAGAGATTCAGCTCGCCTTGTTCTTGCGGATATTTCACTGACACTGAATAATGAGAATGAGGCACTTGATCACCTCGAATTATTGATTAACTCCGGCAGCTCTTCAGCAAAAAACAAAGCACTCATCAAGAAAGCGGAGATACACTACAAGGCGGAAAGATACAGCGATGCCGCTGACGCTTACAGGCAGGCATACGAGGCAGGGAATGTAGGTACCGGTATTTTGGAAAAGATCGGTGATATTTACTTACTTATGGAGGATTACACAGGCGCCCTGAGAGTCTACGAAGAGGGCATTTCGCAGGGTCTGTCAAACGACAAAATCATTTTCAGGGTTGCCAGTTTTTACGACAAACCGGGTGTTCTGAGAAACATCGAACGTGCTTACCATTACTATAAGATAATCGTCGAGCAGTACGAGACCTCGGAGCATTATACCAAGGCATTGGAGAGGGTGCAGTTTTTTGAAAAGAATTTTTTTAATTACCAGTAAATGATTCGAATGCTACACAAATAGTAGGCACCTTCTGCGATGAAAGTTTTTCTTGTTCTAATCCAATACTTAATGCTGGTGATATATTACTTGGCTGGTGGGCCTATTCGGATAATATCACTTGGGGTGGAAAAATGAGAATCTGGTTGAATTATCCACCGGACCTAAGAGCAGGTTCACCATTTAGCGGGAGCAGGTCGCTTCTCAGTGTGGATCCAATTTAGTAGCAATCTATCACCCATTTGATTGAAGTATGTTATCTCTTTAAAGACAGGGTTACCGTATACATTCACTGATCTTTCTGGTTTTTCCATTGATTTTCAAATGGAAAATTATAATCGTTCGTTCCCTCCTTTTACATAACGACCATATCTTTTGTTCTGTATCTCACATCTAATTGTATTGGTAATCACGTTTTTTGCTGTATAATGTTTTATAAGAGAGAAAAGTATGATCATCCCGAAATTTTAACCATAATTTCTGCATCCCTGGTCGTTGCATTTTGTTGAGTGTACATATACGTCGTTGAGATTTTATCTTCTCCTGCGTGCAGTAATATATATGAGGAGAAAAACATGCGAAAAAGAAAAAATCGGATTATTTTTCAGGTTCTGTCTGTACTCCCGCTTCTGATACTCTCAGCCTGCCTTGGGCAGATAGATGAGGACAACCTCCTTCAGGTAAAAGATTCATTAGGACCGGAGATCATCATTCTTTCGCCAGAAGATGGGAGCTCCTATGCAGAAATAGTACAGGTAACGGGTATTGTGATTGATACCGCATCTTCAGAGGGGGATTCGGGAGGAGTAAGATCAGTCAGCTATGAGCTGCCGGCCTTTTCTCTGGGGGGAACGGTTAACTTCGCTGCAAATGGCAATTTTACCTTCTTTTTTTCCACAACAGGACTTTCGGGCACTCTGGTCGTCGATATCACAGCTGAGGACTGGAATGGAAACTCCGGGGAAGTCCTTCTTACCCTCGTGGATGAGGGAGCTATTCCCACTTTTACCGCTGAGCCAGGCAACCATTCGATTACCCTTTCCTGGGATCCTGTGCCCTTTACCGAGAGCTACTCAATCTACTATACTATTGACGGTTCTTATCCATCGGAGAACTACGGCAAAAGAATTGAAGACGTTGCCTCTCCATACACCCTCACTCAGCTTCAGAATGGTGAGCTCCACATCTTCCTCCTTCGTGCGTACGCCAGTCAGGGCAGTGACAACTGGTCGGGCTTTCAGAAAGCCATTCCCCTGTCAGGTACAACGCTCGTACCGGTTGTTTCTGGAATATACGGCGGCGTAGAGCTGGACTGGCGCGATATTCCCGGGGCAGGGGAGTTCGGCTATGATGTTCTCAGGTCAACGGAACCAAAGGGCATCTATAAAAAAATAGCCGATGGCATAGATAATGCGTATTTCATAGACAATGAGGCGTCAAAACGAAAGGGTTATTTCTACAAAGTACGTCCTTCAATTAGCGGAAGCATCGAAAGTGTACCTGTTTACGGCAAGGCCTGCCCGTTTGCCGACAACAAGGCAGTTATGGTCGGTTCAACTCTCCTCTATAATGCCCAGGACGTGGATCTGAGTGGGGACCGTGCATATGTAGCTGACTCAGAAGAAGGACTGAAGGTTGTTGATATTTCCCTTCCGGAAAACCCAAAGGTAATCGGGTCTTCCAGTACGTACGATGCCTTTAGTGTTGCGGTTAACAGTGGATATGCCTATGTAGCTGATTCCTCCGGAGGACTGAAGGTTATTGATGTGCAGGAGGGTAGCCCTTCCTATTTGCAGGTTGTCGGCTCCTGTAAATTTGATGATGCACGTGACGTGACTGTAGACGGAAACGAGGCTTTCGTAGCAGATTATAACAAAGGGGTAGGGAAGGTTGACATTTCCAACCCGAAGGGAGTAACTGATAGCTCACTTCTACTTTTTAGCGCCTTGTCAAAGGCGCAGGGTGTTGCAGCAGATGCATCGTATGTGTATGCCGCTAATTCTGGCAGTGGAATAATACGGCTGAACAGGAG
>CAYFYU010000023.1:21149-24051 GCA_964347455.1 uncultured Spirochaetota bacterium
ATCCAAAGGCTTCAGGCCATCGGCCGGGAGCGCGGGCACATCATTCGCGCTCGATATAGCAATCGATGATACCTATGCGTACGTTGCTGACGGCTATGGAGGGTTGAAAGTGATTGACAAATCGACTCTCGCCCAGACAGGTTCCATTAAATTTTCCCAGTACTATGACTGGGTAAGCGACGTGGCGGTAATTGGATCCTACGCCTATGCTGCGGATGCTGAGGATGGAATCAAAATCGCCAGGGTGAATCCGGACGGGTCAGTGACATTTGCTGGAACATGCGACACCGAATTTGCCGGCGGTATTGCAATTGGGGGGGAATATGCCTATGTAGCCGATGGTGTGGGAGGATTAAAGGTGCTTGATATTACTATTCCCGAAACACCTTCTGATAGAGGCTTGTGCCCAACAACAAACGCGCTTGCAGTGGAGGTAAGCGGCGATCGTGCATATCTTGCAGATTACACAGGAGGGGTAAAGATAGTCGATGTCGAGCCTGAAAGCATCAGCTATCTTCAGGTGGTCGATTCGTACGGAGGAATAACGGTGTATGATGTCGCTTTTTCTGGCAACTATGTATATGCAGCGGCCGGCGATGACGGGCTTTTGATAATCGATGTCGACACAGAGAGCCCCACCTATTTGCAGGTAATTGGCGCCTGGGACAGCCCCAATCAGAGTATTAGCTATGAATTCAATTTTATAGAGTTATACGGTGATTACGCGTATATGGCTTCGAGCGAAGGCGCACTGAAGGTGATTGACGTTTCAGTGCCCTCTGCTCCGACGTCGAAAGGCTCAGTGGACTCGATATGGCCAGAAGCGATAGCAATAAAGGGCAGCTATGGTTTTGCCGCTGCTCTCGGACCTGATTTAAGGGTGCTCGATCTCTCGGATCCTAGCGCACCCGTTGAGATTGCCACCTGCAATGCAGCTAATCCCATGGATGTGGCGCTCATAGGTGATTACGCCTATGTGGCAACCTTTAGTCAAGGCTTGAAACAGGTCGACATCTCCGAGCCCCGAAAAATAGATGATAGTTCTGGTGCGGATGTGACGACAACAACCCTTAGCGGATGGAAAATTGCTTCAAGTGGGGCATACCTGTACATAATGGAATCAGGTACGCTGTACGTGCTCGACGCTTCCAATCCACAGAACGTATCCGAGATATCCTCCATCCCCGTGCCTGGAGCGGAAGATTTTATAGTAAGTGGGCAGTACTGTTACATTGCCTCCGGGACCGGAGGACTCAGGATAATCGATCTGATAGGCCAGTGAGAAAATAGCTGTGCGGCGAACATCGAAGGGTTTGTTTCTTCAAACTCTTCAGTGAGTGTCGATGCTGAATTTGGACCACTTCCTCCTGGAAGCAATGACGGTGTTATGCTCCGGTCTTTTCATTCTTGACTGAACTTCCTATTCCAGTTAGCATGCTTATACAGAGGAAGCTGTTCAATCCTATAACAATGAAGGTCGATTCGGAGATATATGAAAGCGGCCGAACGGGCACGACTTAACAGATGTTCAAGGAAGGATAATGAAATTAGAAAACTATGCAGTTGAATACTCGGATTTTTTCAGTCAATACAATATAACAACACAAATCTCGCTGGATGATGAACCTCTCCAGATGCATCAAGTACAATCAGTCGGGCATGTCGACGATTTAGAAAAGCTCATCGAAAAATGCGCCTCCATGAGTGCTGAAGATCTTCATTTTGAATCGGAGAAATACTTCAACAACTCGTTCGTAGGGGAATCATTTTTTTACTTTGCAATGGCATGGCTCAGCAGGGGAAATAGCATGAGAAAAATTGCCGATGAGTTTATGAACAGATCAAAAATAGCGGACAATCCTTTTACAATTCATAAACTGCATGGAAGCTGGGTACAGGATCATTCACAATCGATATTCATTTTCCTCGACTGGGATGGGACTCTAGAGGTTTTCGATAAGAAACGAAAAACCCATACGCTGAGAGAGAACAGTCTCTCATTTTTAAAGCACTACAAGCAGATGAACAAAGATTTGGGTGTGAATAAATATCGATTCATCATTACCTCGGCAAGCCCGAATATTCTGGACAAGGTAAAGACGTATCCAGAAATACTTGAAAATGTCGATGGTATCTCCTCCATCACCGGTATCACACGTTTAACGAAAGAAAGAAATAAAAATCCGATTTTTGGGAAACTCTATACGGGTATCTGTAAGAGATTAGGCATACATTTCTCAAGGGCGATCGCTATTACCGATTATTGGTTCGATCGGTCCGTTGAAAATACATTTCCCATAAACACAATTGTTACTCCCCCAGATATTTCTGCAGATTATTGGAACAAGGTTTTTGAAACTTTCGAGAGGAAAGGGGATGGCAACTTATACATGGGCTTTACGGAGCTACGAAGAAGCCCTTACGAATTCAGAGATATGCGCATTCTCGAAACCAATAAAATCGACTCTGTGAGAACATATAAGATTGGTGATGAAATTTCGCTTTATAGAACTACCCTGTTGGGCGATTGTTTCTTTATCTATCCCGGAAAAATACCCCAGGAAACACCAGAAACGATGCTGCAAAACTTACGGAGTATCTATAGGGTAATCTTTAAAAAATTTTGAATACGTATACACATTCAACTGCTTTGAAGTTTAAGATCAATCATATTACTACGATGAGGAGGTGTTGCGTCACACATTTCTCCTGCTAGTCATACTTCATCAGTTCAATGCGATGATTCTTCCCCCTATCATTTCAAGCTCATATTGTAAAACGGGGTGATAAAACAATGGCTGTGTTACTGCTTACAGGAAGCACGGGATTTATCGGGTCATGGATACTGCAAATGCTCGAAGAGTCAGACTTGGCGATGGAATCTGTGTACAACACACTCCGC
>CAYFYU010000023.1:24061-34740 GCA_964347455.1 uncultured Spirochaetota bacterium
GTTTGTAAGAAATCCTGACAATATAAAGGTTTATAAGAGCAAAAGATACGAGATTGAGATTGTCGAGGGAAATCTCCTCGACCATCCCTACCTCTCGAAAGCTGCAGATGGGATGGATGGGGTACGAAAGCATTCATAGAATCGCTCAAGCCTGGTACACGATTCGTTTTGACCTCTACATATGGTTTGTATGGATTTTCCAATAGAATGGAGCCCATAGGAGAAGATTTCGAGCCCAAGAGACCGATCTGGCACTAACCGAAATCCAAAGAGGTGCAGGAGGATCTGGCGAGGAAACTGTGCAAGGAGCTGAACATAAGGAGTTTGTTGCTGTCTTTTACAATGCGCTGGGTATACCGCCTGTAATGCGAAGCATACATCTATTTATGGCTTCAATGGTTGCCCTTCTCAGCGATGGTATGAGAAAGATTGGTTTCAAACCTCCCTTCTCACGGTTTATGGTGTGGTACCTCTCGAACCACTCTCTCCTGGACCAGAGCAAAATCAAGAATCAGCTTGGTTTTGAGCCCCAATATGACCTTGAGCGAACCATCGGTGATAGCGTCAAATGGTACAATGAAACTAAACCAAAAAGTCGATAGTACTTACAAAATATAAAAACCCGAACACTGACACAGTTCTGGTCATTCATTAAATACAATTTAAAGTATTGACGAGTAGTCCTCTCAAGGCTATCTTTTAGGACGAAATTCGAGCTTCTGGGCAGCAGCTCCAGATTACAACTGAGGATAAATACGTTTCGTATTTGAGGGGATGAGACGTGCTGAACTCACTTACCAGCAGGCTTTCTGAAATCCTGAAAAAAGTTGGAGGCATGGGAAGCCTCAATGAAAAGAATATCAAGGAAGGACTCCGGGAAATAAAGCTTGCGCTTCTCGAGGCTGATGTCAATTATAAGGTTGTAAAGGAATTTATTGACGGTGCCACTTCAGAGGCTATGGGGGAGAAGGTTTTAAGAAGTGTTACGCCCTTACAGCAGTTTACGAAGATCGTGAACGATTACCTTGTGAAGATACTAGGCGGCGAGGTGCACGAGCTCGACATTGGCAGCGGTGGTATATCATCACTCATGCTCTGCGGTCTCCAGGGATCGGGTAAGACGACAACAGTGGTGAAGCTGGCGAAGTTTGTTGAAAAAAAATATAACAAGAAACCGCTCCTGGTTGCAGCGGATATTTACAGACCCGCAGCAGTGGAGCAGCTGGGGCGTATCGGGGAGAAAAACGGATACCCAACCTTCTTCCGTGAAGGAGAGAATCCTGTCAACATCTGTGCTGATGCCATTAAATACGCACGTGAGAACAGCTTTGGTGCGGTTGTCATCGATACTGCAGGCAGACTTGAGATGGATGAGGAGATGATGAAGGAGCTTGCTGCAATAAAAAGGGCGATACGACTTCATGAGATCCTTCTTGTTGCAGATGCCGCTACGGGACAGGCTGCGGTAAAAATTGCACAAGGTTTTGACAAAACTCTCGGAATCACTGGACTGATCCTCTCACGCATGGACTCCGACGCACGGGGAGGAGCCGCGCTCTCCATGTCGTTCATCACAGGTAAATACATCAAGTTTATCGGTACGGGCGAAAAGGTCGATGACTTTGAGCAATTTCATCCTGCCCGCATTGCGGGGAGGATACTCGATATGGGCGACGTCGTTTCACTTGTTGAAAAGGTACAGACCGATATCGATCTTGAGAAGGCAAAAAAACTCGAGAAAAAGATAAAACGGAACAGGTTTGATCTTGGTGACTTTCTGGACCAACTGAAGCAATTACAGCGTATGGGGCCCCTTGAAAATATCCTCGAGATGATTCCTGGCCTGCCGAAAAAAACTCCCCTGAAAATTGACGAACGGGAGTTGAAACACACGGAGGCAATCATTAATAGTATGACCTTCTATGAACGAGCACATTATAAAGTGATAAATGGAAGCAGAAGAAAAAGGATTGCTTTGGGGAGCGGGACGTCAGTGTATGAGGTGAACAGACTGCTCAATAACTTTGAACAGATGAAAAAAATGATGAAAAAACTTGGGAAAGGGGGGATGCCAAAAGGGAACACATTATCATCGCTCATGCAATAGTACTGTGGGATTAGCACATACGATGGGTATATCATGGGTGACCAGGAACTAGTACTTTACAATTGATATTTCGAAAATTATATTAATGAAAAATACATAAGGAGTTGTGAGTGAGTGTAAAGATCCGTTTGACACGTATGGGTACGAGAAAACGACCCTATTATCGAGTTGTGGTCATGGATTCGAGAAAAAAGAGAGACGGGGCGTACATCGAAAACCTTGGAGTGTACCACCCCCTTGAGAAGGAAGAGAATGAGATCAAGCTCAATGAGGAAAGAATTAAGGATTGGTTGAGTAAAGGAGCCAGTCCATCACATACGGTAAAGATTCTCCTAAATAAAAAAGGTATACAGCTGAAATAGGAATATGCAGGTTGCTCATAACGAAGTGGATTAAGGAGTGAGGATATGCAAGAGAAAGAGTTCCTGTTATATATCGTTAAGGCTCTTGTTGATGAACCGGATGCGGTAGAGATTCACGTTGTCGAGGGAGAAAAATCAACAATTTTCGAATTAAAAGTTGCATCTTCCGATATAGGAAAGGTCATTGGGAAGAACGGGAGAATTGCCAAGGCTATTAGGACCATTCTCAATGCAGCGATAGCAAAATCCGGCAAACGCATCAGTCTGGATATACTTGGCTAGTTGTAAATCCGCTTTTAATTTTCCCAAATTGTAGATACATTATCACTGCACGGGAAAATAAGCTCAATCAGATCAGACATGGGGTTTCTGGATACACCTCAAATAGGGTGTACAAGGAGTATTTGCGTATTTCGGACTATCTTATCATTGGAAAGATAATGGGTCCCTTTGGCACCAAAGGAGAAGTAAAGCTGCTTCCAATAACTGATGACCCGAGCAGGTTCAGGACGCTTGAGTCTCTATACATCAAGCAGGGTTCGCTTTTCCAGGGAAAAAAGATGGAAAGTGTACGTTTTGCGAATAAATATGTTCTTTTAAAGCTCGAGAGCATTGATTCACGGGATGAGGCGTCCCTGTTGACCGGTAACTACGTATACACCGACAGGGAACATGCTGCTAAACTGGATGAATCCAGTTATTATTACGCAGATATCAACGGGTGCACTGTAAAGACTGCTCAGGGGGAAGTTATTGGAGAAGTGTTTGATATTCAGAATTCCGGAAGCTGTGATGTGTACCGTGTTCGTCTAAAAGATTCATCGGGTAAAGAAGTTTTAATTCCCGCCATTCGGGATGTAATAAAACGAATTGACGTTGGACGAAAAGAAATTATCATCGAGGTCATTGAAGGTCTTTTTTAAGAAAGATGAATACCGGGGCCCTCATACATATTCTCACGCTGTTTCCCGATACGGTAAGCTGTTTTCTCCGGGAGAGCATCGTGAAGCGCTCGATTGAGAAGGGCATCGTAGGTGTTGATCTTGTAGATATCCGGGATTTCAGCAGCGATAAACATCGCAAGGTGGATGACTATCCCTTTGGCGGTGGCAGGGGAATGCTTATTGCACCGGATCCGCTGTTCAGGGCGATTGAGAGTATCGATAACCGGGGGTATGTAGTTTATCTGAGTCCTATGGGCAATCTCCTCGAACAGGATCGGGTAAGGGAGCTCGCCAGGAGAAAAATACTGACCATCATCTGCGGACACTACGAGGGAATCGATCACCGGGTTGTTGAAACCTTTGTTGACGAAGAGGTATCCATCGGCGATTACGTTCTGACCGGTGGTGAGGTTGCTGCAGCGGTACTTGTTGATGCGATAACGAGAGAGCTCGAGGAATCGCTTGGCAACAGTGAATCTAGGCTCGAAGAAAGTTTCGATGAAACGGGACTCCTGGAGTTCGAGCAATATACAAGACCTGCAGAGTATAGAGGATTAAAGGTTCCTGAAGTACTTCTCTCGGGGAACCATAAAATGATTCAACGCTGGAAAATGAGGAGACGTTTGATAAATACGCTGCGTAAAAGACCGGAACTATTGGAAAAATCAAGTCTTACACCAGATTATCAGGATATATTACATGAAATAGAAGAGGAGCGAGAAGATGAACGTCGTGGATGAGATTGAAAAGGAATATATTAAATACGATGAATTACCGTTTAAAGTTGGCGATTGGATTAAGGTGTATGTGAAAATCGTAGAGGGAAAAAGGGAGAGGATTCAGGGTTTCGAGGGCTATGTCATCGGTATTAAGGGCAGCGGGGCTAAGAAGACCTTTCGAATGAGAAGAGAATCATATGGTATTGGTGTTGAAAGGGTATTTCCCGTCCATTCCCCACGAATCGATAAGATCGAAGTCATGAAGAAAGGCAGAGTAAAACGCGCGAAGCTCTACTATCTGAGAGGCAAAGTAGGAAAAGCTGCCCAGGTTAAACAACTCATCAAATAAGTGGGCACTTTAGACGACAGCAAGTCACTTAGTTTGATAACAGGATGACGGATTACTTTCAATTCGAAAACGAAAACATGTGCTCCTATGAGAACCTCATCGTCTCGAGGGGATTCAGGAAGGTCGCGGGAATAGACGAGGTTGGAAGGGGAGCACTGGCAGGACCCGTTGTTGCCGCATGTGTAATGCTCAACCCCAATAAAATCCCACCTGGCATCAACGATTCGAAAAGATTAAATGATAAAACACGGAGAGCACTCTTCAGCTGCATCATGGACACGGCACTCTCCATTGGCGTCGGGATCATCGAATCTGGGATTATTGATGCTGTTAATATTTATAATGCAACGAAGCTGGCTATGAAAGCTGCGCTTCGTGATATGCACCTGACACCCGACTTTTTATTAATCGATGCGGTAAAACTATACGATATATCAATTAGCGCACTTTCAATTACTAAAGGGGATACAAAAAGCGTATCCATTGCTGCTGCAAGTATCGTCGCGAAGGTATTGAGAGACGATATTATGATACAGCATTCGAACGCATATCCGGAATATGGATTTTCCGCACATAAAGGGTACGGCACATTTGCACACAAAAATGCGCTAAATCAGTACGGACCAACAGAATTGCACAGGACCTCCTTTATTCCGGTGCGTAAAGCGCATGAATCATGGAAATTCGAGAAACTACTCTGACCAAGGTAAAGCGTGATTCAGGAGCCGGCACGCTAAAGATAGGCAGTTATATACGGGTCAGGGTATTAAAGAGGCTCAGTAGTAGAAACATACTGGTTGAGTTCAAAGGTTCCAGACACCTCGCACTCATTACAGGCTCATTTAGGAGCAAGCTCTTTATAGCTCGGGTCCAAAAACTCTCACCACGGCTCGAGCTCAAATTCATAAAGGATCTTGAGTTAAAGAGTCGAAATTTCAATGCACAGTTTATCGAGCAAACCCTCCATACTAAAAAACCATTTATTCAGGAATTGTTTAATTCCGATAATTTCTTAAAAGCCCTATCTGTACCCGTAAAGGTTGATAAAAAGCTTAATAAAACGTCGTTACAGGAGAGTATCTCGCGACAAAACATCTCTCAACTAACCGGTGGGAAAAAAGAGATTGCTGAGTTCTATCTTTTACAGAACATTCACAATCTTATCAATGCCGATTCTTTTTATTTTCTCCTGCCATTACGCGTCGGTGATAGAAATTGGCCCTGCGAATTGAAGTTATTCGGCGGTAAAGAGAGTCAGAATCACGGTTTTTTACTGAAGATTCATCTTGAAAACGAAAGAAAAATTCTCTTTCTCGTTTTTATAGATTATGAGCTCATAAATTGTTCGCTATCAACGAACAGTAAGGCTATAGAGGATGAATTGAAGCTCAGGGTAAATGAGCTGATAAACGGATTAAAATCTTTGAAATATGACCGAACCATACAGATCAGATTCGTTCCCTATACGAATGGAAATCTCGAACATTTAGAGTTCTTAAAAAAGATAGACGTTGAAATGTAAATGGAAAGAAAAAGAGCAGTTGCATTAAAATATAAAATAGAGGAACACGCTCCCAGAATTATCGCAAAAGGAACCGACAGGCTGGCCGAGTTGATACTCAAAATTGCACGAGAGAATGGGATACATATTGAGGAGAATCCGATTCTGAGCCAGACCCTCATGCAGTTTGATGTGGGCGAATATATACCAGAGGAGATCTATGAGGTTGTCGCTCAGATTCTTGCATTTGTGTATAAATTAAGATTGGGTAAGAATGATGGAGATGCGAAAGCTTCGGGTTGAAGAATTGAAACCCGGTATGGTATTCGACAAAGCTGTTTATATAGACATGAATAATATTCTGGTCCCTGCTATGGTGCCCCTGAAGGAGGAAGACCTGAGCCGGTTAATTAACTGGGGAATTGAAGAGGTTGAAACAGCAGGGGTTATGGTAAAGAGGGGTGGAGAAGAGGAGCCGAAACGGAGCTCGATAAAAGAAAAGGTAAAAGAGCTCACCGATTTAATGGAGGTTGAAAAGGGTGCGGAGGAGTTAGAACTAAAGAGTATCGAAGAGCTTTACGATGATCTTGTGTCAATGGTGGAGGATGTATTCGAGAAGATTCGAAACGGTGTCGGGTATGATAAAAAGAAAATCACCAATGCAATAGATCAGCTTATAGAGCAGGTGAGAAAGAACAAAAACAAAGCCCTTGAGATATGCGCTGCAGAACACGAGGGGAAGTACATCTTTACCCTTGCAGTGACCGTTACTTTATTGGCCATTGTGACTGGTATTTCGCTCAATTACCAAAAACCCCGTCTCATACCTCTCGGTGTCGGGGCACTTCTGCACGATATCGGCATGGTGCGAGTCCCAAGCTACATCACAGAAAAATCAGGTGCCCTCACACCAGACGAGTACAACCGGGTTAAAACCCATCCCATCTACGGTTACCGTATAATTACGAAAGAGCTTGAGCTGACCAATGAAATTGCTACCATAGCCCTACAGCATCATGAAGCGTACGATGGAACCGGCTACCCGAGAAAGTCTAAGGGTGATGATATATCAGAATTTGCAAAAATAGTGGGAATATGCGACGTTTATGCAGCAATGACCCGTAAGCGGAGCTACAGGGATGAGGAGCTCTCCTACAATGCCATGAAGACTATTTTAGGAGAGGCCAATAGGAAGTTTGATCCCCAAATTGTGAAGGTATTTCTTTCGAACATGGCAATTCATCCAGTGGGGAGCATCGTCCAGCTGAATAACAACATCATTGGCAGGGTCGTGAGTGCAAACCCAGAGCTCCCATTACGACCAAAAATAGCAATTATTATCGATGAGTTTGGAGACAAACTGCAGGAAGAAAAAATCATAGACCTGCAGGAAAGGACAAATCTGTTTATAAAGAAGCCGCTTTCGAAAGACTATGTAAAGAAAATACTCAGTGAATAATCTCGAGAAAGGGAGAAAAGGGGAAATCATTGTTTGTGATTTCCTCACTAAAAATGGCTATCAGATTTTAGAAAAAAATTACAGGTATCACCATAAGGAGGTGGATATAATCGCTGCCAAGGGTCACGACCTGGTCTTTGTTGAAGTTAAAACGAGAAGCAATGAGCATTACGGGAGGGGAATTGAAGCTATCCGAGAAACAAAGATGAGGAACATGATTTCAGTAGCCCGTTACTATCTACACCAAAACAGGTTGCACAACGTTAATGTACGATTCGATGTGGCAAGCTTTGAAAACAAAAAGCTCTGTTACATTGAGGACGCATTTCGATCATGAAGCAGCGTACAATGAGTAAGGTAAAGACAAAGAAAAAGGAAAAATCCCCCATTGTCAAAAAGGATACGATTGACCTCAATGCCCTCCGAAGAAACAGAATAGAACAGCTTAAAACCATGATTAACAATGATGACTACCTCTCAGAAGCGGTTGTAAAGCTCGCCAATTCGCTCACCTCTGGCCTCATGAAGTAATGGTGACAATTCGATTTTAGTGTTATAAGGCTAAACTAGCTCTCTACTCATTCCGCATAGCTTGTGGGGTAGTGAAACATGATTCTCCACTAGTTACCCCTTTAATAATATCCGCAATTTTTTAATCAATAGTCGGGGGTAATTCAACATAACAATCAGTTTGTTTCCCCGATTTTAGTGTACAAATAAAAATTTAAATCATGAGGTTTTATCAACTGTGGTTTATAAACGCCTATCTTACTGGTAAGTTCGGACTGCTCCTTCACCTCACCAATATCAATCATATTCTGGTACTCTTCTGCAAAGCTGATAGGATTTCTATAGTAACGTGTGGATGTTTCTTTCCTTGTTGGTTTTGGTTCAAAGTTGAATACAAAGGTAAAAGTTCTGTCCTACCGCCCTCGCCCTCCTAGAACAACTTCGGATGTACTGTTACAACAACAGAATAGAAATCCCAGCCTTCCTAGTAGCATAGCAGTTAGTTCGAGCCCAGCTCGGAAGGTGGGTACGCCAGTAGACAGTTACTACGAAACTATAAGCATTTTGTAATCTATTTCTATGGCTGGCAAAAGAGATTTACCGATGTTGAAAGCTACATAACAGAATCAGCCAGGCTACAATACTTCACACAGATTTTTCTTCCTGTGGGCATGAATTGAGTTGATTAAGATAATAGTAATGGTTTGTGTATTTGACTCATGGAGGCAGTTTGAACACAGGAACAACCTTAAACTTTTTAAAAGAGGGCGATACATGCAATATATGATAAATTGACTGAGTCAAAAGGGTTCGGGTCAATTTTCTGGATTCTCTGCTTATATACCCATATATGCTCTTTCCCCCACTCTCTTTTACTCTCGGAACAAGCCCAAGGTACAGGTACGCATTCATCTTTTTCAGTGTCGGAAACCGTTCGATGTCTCCCACATCAGCTAAGAATGCTAACGCTACAATGGGGACTATCCCTTTAATCGTCATGAAAGGATTTTTCGTGCAAAGTGAAGGTCGAGCAGGCCCCTATCAAAAAACAGCTTTATTACACGCCTCCTGAAAATCTCAACAAGCTATACGATAACTTTAATAGGGATGTGGTTGAAAAATCCCGCCGCTTCGATTCCATCTTCTAAAACGAGACAATGTGTAGTGGTGGATTTTGCCTTCACCAAACTCCACAACTACTAATTATCGTTGCATTTTTCCATCCCAAGTGGTATAAATATTCAGTAAACCTGTGATCAAATTTAGAAAGGAGAAAAAAATGAATACCCTAAAAAAAGTGAGGATTGGAGCGCTGGTTATTTTCCTGCTATTGACAGGAACAGTCATTTTTGCAAGCGGGCAAAAAGGAGGTGAGGCTCCGAAAGAAGAAGCCGAGGGACCTCTCGATATTATTTATTTGATAACCGATGCGACGTCACATCCCTTCTGGATTGCTCAAGTCGATGCATTGAAGGAATATGCAAAAGAACTGGGAGTTAACATAACTATCAGTGACGCGGCAAACGACTCATCCACGCAGACTTCACAGGTGGAAACTGCGATACTGAAAGAGCCGGATGCTGTACTGTACACCGCCGTTGATTCAGGAGTAGGTGTATCGCACATTGCCAGTATGAAGGAAGCTGGTATACCTGTTATAAATAATAACAGGCCTATAAAAGGGGCGAACTATGATGTTTCATTTATCTTTAACGAGATTGACGGAGGCGAACTGGCCGCAGAATTATGCATTGATTTTCTTAAGGACAAATATGGAGAACCGAGAGGAAAAATATTGGAATTACAGGGAGCGCTCAGTGATGAGAATGCTATTTTGCGGAGTCAGGGCATTAACAACGTAACAAAAGAGTATAGAGGTGTAGAAGTCATTACCAAAAACACCAACTGGGACTTAGTGCAGGCAGGCGCAGTAGCTCTGGATGCCTTTGAAGCCCATCCTGATATTGATGCTATTTATCTTCAAAGTGATTATTTATTACCTGCAATACTTCCGATCGTGGAGGACAAACCGAAGGCTGGGGAAGATGGCCATATATTTGTCGTAAGTCTGTCAGGCGATCCCGTCGCATTATCATTAATCAGGGAGGGGGTAGTGGACGTCAGTATCAACATGGATGTAATTCAACTGGCCAAAACCTCTTTTGAGCTTGTCCTGAAGGTAATCAAAGGCGAAGAGATCGAGGTGGGGTCGTTTATAGGACAGGGAGAACCCTGGGGTCCCTGTGAGATAAAGTCCGCTCCCGGAGGTGGTGTAGATATAAAAATGAAAATGTACCCCATAAACAACAATAATGTTGATAAATCGCATTTATGGGGAAATCAGTACGAATTATAAATAAACATTTGGCGAGACTATTACCAACGAAAAGTATGCGGGTAATGAAGGTTAATTACCCGCATACTTTATTTTAGGAGGCCAAGTAAGTTGAAACGATGGTTAATTTCAATATCCAGCATTGAAAGGGGTAGTTTTTTACAACAACTGGTTTTGGAAAACATTATCTGGATATTGTTAGTCTTAAGCTGTACCATTTTTTCATTTACCGTTCCGAGATTTTTTTCAGTTGCAAATTTGAGAAACATTCTTTTATCAGCAACAGGTCTGGGAATTCTGGTAATAGCTGAATCGATTGTTCTTTTAACCGGAAATTTTGACCTTTCCGTCGAATCCACTCTTGGATTTACCGCTATAGTTGCCGCGTGGTTG
>CAYFYU010000023.1:34750-46845 GCA_964347455.1 uncultured Spirochaetota bacterium
CCTTCGGGGGCCACTTCAGAACTATCACTCAATCCAGTTATAGCAATATTATTTATGGTTATGATTGGCGCGGGAATTGGTTTATTTAACGGCTTTTTCATAATTAAATTAAAGATGAATGCTTTTATTGTAACTATTGCAATGTTGATCGTGATACGAGCGGCTGCTCTTAATGTCACAAAGGCTTATATTGTAATAGGATTGCCCGAGAGATTTGTATCGGTCGCTAAAGTTGGAATCGGTTCGTTTCCAGTAATGATATTCCTCTTTTTATTTTTATATATTCTCTTTCATATTGTGCTTAAGTACACGAGATATGGAAGAAGCATTTACGCCATTGGAGATAATAGAGCCGCCGCGTACGCTTCAGGAATTAATACAGACAAAATCACTATAATAACATTCATGATTGCCGGTGTTTTATCTGCAGTTGCAGGGTGGGTGCTGGCTGCCCGCTTTCGCTCGGTTGCGCCTGGTTTAGGAGAGGGCATGATATTTGATACAGTTGCCGCGGCGGTTATTGGCGGCGTGAGCCTTCGTGGCGGCATAGGAAAGATGAGCGGTATATTTGGAGGTGTTTTACTTCTTACAATCATCGGTAATATTCTTAACTTATTGGAATTCTCTCCTTTTCATATAAATATGATAAGAGGGGGAGTTGTGTTTATGGCCGTGCTGATTGACTCTCTGAAGTACAGAAGAGAGAGTTAATATATGGAAAATATATAATCGAGGAATAGCAAAATTGGAGGATAGAATCGTATTAGAGGTTACCAATTTAAAAAAATACTTTGGTGAAGTAAAAGCTGTTGACAGCATAAACATGAAACTCTACGAAGGCGAAATTATTGCAATTGTTGGAGATAATGGCGCGGGAAAATCAACTTTAATAAAAACTATCAGTGGCATATACAGAAAAGATAGCGGAGAGATCTTTATCAATGGGAGAAATGTCAATATTACCAACACGAGAGTTGCAAGAGATAATGGAATAGAAACAGTTTATCAGGACCAATTGCTTGTCAAGGTGTACGATGCTGCGGGCAATTTATTTCTTGGAAGGGAAAAAATATCAGAGAGCGCAATCGGTAAGTTTTTTAGATTGATAGATTATGAATATATGGCAAAAGAAACAGAAAAGTTATTACAAAGAATTGGAGTCGAAATAATAAAAATAGATGCTCCCGTGGGAAACCTCTCTGGCGGACAAAGACAGGGAATCGCAGTCGGAAGGGCGGTGTACTGGGGAGGGAAGATTTTAATCTTTGATGAACCAACCAATAATCTCGGAGCAATACAGGAAAGAAAGGTAATAGAATTAATAAAAACCATAAGAGATAAGTACAATATATCTATTATTATAATTACACATAACATAGCCCATGTTTTTGAGCTCGTTGACAGAATAATCGTCTTAAGAAATGGGAGAGTGGTTGGGGAGAGAATTAAAAGTAAAACAAATCCAAATGAAATTGTCTCGATGATAACTGGATTGGAACATTGATTGGTATGAATCCGCACAACCCACAAACCGCCTTTAAAAGCACATTTGTATACGAAGCGGTACATGTCAGAGGAAGATCGACGCCTTCTTCGGGGGTAATGATGCCATGGTTCAATCGAAGCTCTTCATAGACACGCCTCATCTACCATTCCAGCCTCATGACACCCAAATAGATGTACATATTGCATTTACGAAAGAAGATTTAAAGATATTAAGCTGCCTCGGTGAGGAGTATGCTGAAATAGCGCACCTCCCCGTGCAGAGTGAAAGAATTGAAATGTGGAAAAGGTTGAATGATTTACAAACGGTAAAACCCATGGTGTGGATGAACGAAGTGTGCTGGAATGAGATGGAGTTCAATAGTGAATTAACACTGCATACCTCCAGCACATTTTGCCAGAGGATCGAGTTGGAGTTCAGAAGAACTATATATCAATGGAGACATATGCAGGCAGATATGGTTGTAGAACCGGTTTTATATTCTCCACTTATTGTATCAAATACAGGATTCGGTATAACCCCGATTGCTGACATGAGGGAGACAGCCAAAGATAGAGAGATCGCTTCAAGACATTTTTACAACCAGCTCATAAACGAGGACGATATAAAAAAAATACAAGTACCGAAGATACGACACAACACGAAAAGAACTGAGGAATTTTTCCAGGCATATAAAATGATATTTGACGGCATTTTAAATGTGAAGAAGAGAGGCTCGCCTGGTTTCTGGTTTGCCCCCTGGGATGACCTGGTTTTCTGGATGGGCGCGGATAACGTACTACTGAATCTTTCGATGAATCCTCAATTTATGCATAAAATAATCCAGAAAGTACTTGAGGTGTATCTTCAGGCCCTTTCCCAATTTGAAAGCGAACATATCCTCGCATCGAATAATTGTAATGTAAGAATCGGTTCCGGTGCATACGGATATACCAATCAATTGCCCAACAGTGATGCTAATCATGGCCCTCTCAAATCCAGGGATATTTGGGGTGCCTGCGCGGCCCAGCTCTTAGGTTCCGTTTCACCTCTCATGCATGAAGAGTTCGGTATCCATTACGAGCTGAATTGGCTGGAAAAGTTCGGTCTTGCCTACTATGGCTGCTGCGAGCCGCTGCACGACAGGATAGAACTCCTTGAAAAAATTCCCAATCTAAGAAAAATCTCAATGAGCCCCTGGGCTAATTTGAGAGAAGCTGTTCGGAAAATGGAGAACAGGTATGTGGTTTCTTTAAAGCCAAATCCAGCCGTTCTCGCCTACGATATATGGGAACCTGACGTTGCCAGAAATGAGCTCAAAGAGAGATTGAATGAAGCAGGGGGTTGCAATGTCGAGGTTATCATGAAAGATATCAGCACAGTGCGATATGAGCCTCAGAGATTATGGGAATGGGCAAACATAGCGGAAGAAGTTACTCATTGCTATGCGTGAAGAAGGTTTTTAAGAGAGGTATATATATACATAGCAAAACAACAATCACAGAGCAATAAGTCCTGGTTGAGCGGCGCTGATGAATTCAAGGGAAAGAGTTATTACAGCCTTACAGCATAAAGAACCGGATAAAGTGCCTATTGAGCTCAATGGCGGTGCCAACTCATCGTTGACCAGGGAGGCGTATATCAAGCTAAGGGAATATTTAGGATTGAAAGAAGACAATGACGTAATTATCTCCTGGCTTACTATGGGATCGGTTCGAGCCGGTGAAGACTTACTACATTTATATCAGATTGACACGAGGTCGATATATTTACAACCATCGAAGAAATACATGTCGGATTTTTTACCCGACGGGTCATTTTACGATGCTTTTGGAGCCAGATGGAGACCCGCTTCGTATTACTACGACGTAGTTGAGCGGCCGTTGGAGAACGTCGATTCAATTGGTGAGCTCAAAGACGCAAAGTGGGAAGATCCGTATGATGAAACAATTGTTGAAGGTGTAAGAGAGTCTGCCAGGGAAATGTACGAAAACACAAACTATTGTTTGGTGGGAGATTTTCATACACTGGGACCATTCGAGGGAGGGTGCTACCTGAGAGGCTTTGAAAATTTTCTAACGGATTTACATTTAAATGTCAAATTTGCGAGGGTGCTGTTAAGCAAGCTCACCGAACACTGCATGGCAAAGTGGGATGTATTTTTAAATGAGGTTGGAGAGTATGTCCAGGTTGTTTGCCAGGGTGATGATCTGGGTATGCAGGAGTCTCTATATATAAGCCCTGAAATGTACAGAAAACTAATAAAACCACTACACAAGAAGATTTTTGATTTCATGAGAAGCAAAACCAAAGCTAAAATACTAATGCACTCGTGTGGTTCAATTTACAATGTAATACCAGATTTAATCGAGATTGGTGTGGACGTATTAAATCCAGTTCAACGAAGCGCTGCAAAAATGGATATCAGCACGCTCAAAAAAGAATTCGGTTCTGATATCAGCTTTTGGGGTGGCGGAATAGATGTGCAAAAACAGCTGCCGTTTTATTCTTCAGAGGAAATAGAACGGGAAGTAAAACGGACGATAGAAATAATGTCTCCCGGTGGAGGATTTGTTTTCTTTCCAACTCATAATATTCAGCCTGACGTTCCTCCTGAGAACATCGATACGATGTTTCGAAGTGTCATTAAGTATAGAGATTACTGACAGCAAGGCTTTTTTTATGACACTCATTAGGTGGCGCCCGGATTAAATGCGCCAATTCACATTGCGGCTATGAGTATTTCCTGCCCTTCGATTGATAAAGATCCCGAGTTTCCTTGTAGCAATACATCCGAAGCTGCTCCAAGAGGGGGAGGGCGGTAGGACAGAACTTTTACCTGTGATTTTATGGTTAACAGTCATTCGCTCTAGCATCTAAGCTAAAGGGTCATGTACTTTTTGATGCGATATTAGATATATTAAAACAATCGAAATTATCAATAAAAAATAACTAGGCCACTCTTGAATGAAGAAAATATACTTTTACTCCCAGAACTCTGATTTTAAGTGATTTAATATTTTGCTGCTTGTATTAAAACGTAGACGCAATTTGTTGTATGGGAAAAAGCAGTTTCTGATTTGAATATTCACCTCTTATATCAAATCACATTACTTCCTCCATTTATTAATCTCTGATTAACTAATAATACTATTATTGCGATTAGAGTAATCTGGTGATATGATGTAAATGCACCTATTTTTTTTGCATCCTTGCCGGTAACAAAATTAAGTACCAAGAGAAGGCACTAAATTAAGACCAGATTATTGTTTTTAGAGGAGAATATTATGAAAAGGTTGATTTTATTATTTGTTTTTCTACTAATTCCCATAGTGAGTTTTGCAGATGAACCAGACAAATTAGAGACCATATACCTATCAGTTTCAGGTTTTAATTTTTGGAATGCGAAGTATACTGGGGATCATGAATATTATCGCAAATTAAACAATACCATACTCGAAAGGAACAAAGGTGAATTAATTATTAAGGAAATCGATAAAGAAAATCCGGACTTTTACATAGAAATTGAACCACAACGTAGACCCATATTTCGTTATGGCGTAACAGTTATTTTAATCAAACAAAAGGAAATAATTACATTGACGTTTGATGTATACCCTTATACATACCCCGCGTATATGACTATCAGCTATTTTGAAGAACAAAAGTGAATATAATGAAATAATACGAAGCGTGAAAGATGATCGTATTACTTAAACACATATTAACTAATTATCTCCCTATATGAAGATTTCATTATTGATAGTAAAAAATGTTGACAAATATTGTTTAATGTGTTAAACTTGCTAATCATGGAAAAGATAAGAAAAAATATGAATGTTAGAGATGTTGATGTTGAACTAAAAAATAAATTTAAAGCTTATTGTGTTGAAAGAGGTAAAACTCTTTCCAAAGAAATCCAGAGACTCATGCGAGAGGAGCTGGAAAGGAGGAAACAAGCACTTGAACTGGAGGAAGAGGATGAAGTATAATGGGGATGCCAGGGATAGGGAGTCGACCCCGATAAGCCGTTTTCCGGACGGTTTCCCTGGCATGAGTTACCGGGTGCATACTACGGAGGTATGCCATGAACGACTTAACTCTACTAAACCATTTCGAGCAGCTATTTCCTGTACTACCAAATACTCTTGAGAGAGTCTACCGGATCCTTAAAGACGTTAACGATTTTAAGGATGTGGAAAGGATTTTTCTGAAAGGCGCAGGGCTCTCGGAAACTACCTATCGTACCTACTTGCTTGCAGTAAAAGATTTTTACAAGTTTTCAAATCACAAACTTCCTACCCAGGTCACTCATGGTGACATTGAAGCTTTCTATGATGAGATGGCTAAGCGCTTGAATCGGAATACCGCCTATCTGAGGATCCGAGGGCTCAAGAAATATTTCGAGGGCTGCGAGAAAGTCCTGAGTCCGTTTTTTGAAAGTCCATTCAAGAGTATGTCTGAAAAATTGAATCGGAAATTGAACCGGAAGAAGCGAGGGAACAGGACAAAAAAGAGCTTAACGGTCACTGAAATCAAGAGGTTGCTGTCCTGGCTCAGCAGGGACAGGACAGAGTATGGCATGAGCAATTATGCGATAACCTATCTACTCACCACAAGTGGTTTGCGTGCAAGCGAGCTCTTACAGCTCAAGTGGAAAGATATCGAGTGCGTCGAGGGTAAGTGGAATTGTAGCTTCGTCCAAAAAGGTGGGGATCCGGCTACCCAGGAAGTCTTTGAGCCGGCGCTACAGGTTGCTACTGAGTATTTCAAGAAAGTCTTCCGAAGAGCACCAAGACCGGAAGATGCGTTGCTTTACACTACTCCCCGGTTCAAGGGTGACAACAGAAGGCCATTGACGAAATATTATACTCTCTGGACACGAGTTAAAAAGATCGGTGAGGCAGCAAAAGAGGCCGGCGTTATCAAACGAGATGTAACATTCAGCCCGCACTTATACCGGCGATGTTATGCAACCTGCTTATACAAGTCGGGCATGAAAATAAAAGCGATTCAGCAGTTAACAAGGCACCAAAATATTGAGACGCTAATGCGACATTACATCGATGATAATGAATCACCAGTCCAGTACCTTCAGAAGATGTTTGTGTAAGGAGGCTGGTATGACGATTACCTGTGACCTCATAAACAGGCGTGTAATGGTTATGGCACTTGGTATTACCAGTAATGGCTAATATGGTAGGAGGCTTTGCCACTTTAACAATATTTACAAAAAATTTTTTCCTTGAAGAAATAAATAAACAGTATGTTGTGACAGCAAGAGCTAAGGGATTAACTGAAAAAAAGATTTTAGTGAGTCATGTTTTTCGTAATGCAATGCTTCTTATTATTGCAGGGTTTCCTTCGGCTTTTATCAGTATACTTTTCACTAGCTCATTGTTAATTGAAGTGATTTTCTCTTTAGATGGTTTGGGTTTATTAGGATTTGAATCATTGATAAAAAGAGATTATCCCATTGTTTTTGGTACATTATTTATTGGTAGTTTAATTGGGCTTTTCTTGAATATTATTAGTGATCTTATGTATATATTTATTGATCCGAGAATTGATTTTGAATCCCGAGAAGTATAGGCGGTCAAGTAGAGGCTTTCTTCTAGAAATAAATGAGATTAAACAAATGAATAGACGCTGGTTTAGGCGTATTGGTTTTTCCTTTCCAGAAGGACTACCGAAATATAGCGCTAAAGAACTGTTTTTTGGGCACCGGGTTGATGGTATGATTCCCTTTTTTATGAGTGTTCAAGTATCTTCACACATAAATTAGTCTGAAATACATTGTTTTGTCCTCCAACAGAGTCGATATACATACATATTCATTAGGAATACCCTCCGGATGGGATGAATAATTCTCAGATCATTTGCATTGTCCATTTGATATAAAAATACCAATTTTTAATTAGTTTAAGATTGAGTGTCGTGGAGTTAATGCCTTTGAAATGTATCCTTATTTATTATATAAGTGATGTGAATATTGGAATATACAAGAGGTTATAAATGAGGCGTTGGAGAGGTAAAATAGTTTTTATAATGCTTGTTATTCTTATCTTTATAGCGGGATTTGCGTTGTGGGCACAGACCTCTGAGGCCAAGAAGAAAAAGGTTCTCAATGCGGGGTTTATTGGTGTTAAAAATATTTATAGCAACGACTTTATCTGGCCCTATGATGTTCTGCAGCATACATATTCTCCGAGGGCATCTGAATATATCAATACGTTTATCGTAACAGCAGATGGGTTAGAGTTTTCAACTCATGAGGGAATGAAAACCATACCTCATTACTCATTTAAAGATGTCCCACACATTGATATACTGGTAATTTCCAGTACCTAGAAGAGCATGCATGAAGATTTGGAAAATGAAACGCTGATTAACTGGATTGGAAAAACCGAAGAAAAGGCATCATATGTAATGGCCCTGGGTAAAGGGGTATTTCTTTTGGCCCAGACCTGAGCATTGAATGGACGAAACGCCAAGACATTTCCCTCAGTACGGAAGAGTTTAGCAGAGATGTTTCCGGAAGTGAAAGTCCGCTACAGCACCATGTTTGTTGTTGATGGGTAGTACATAACAGGAGTAGGCAGTTATGCTGCTCATGAGCCAGCCCTCTACCTGGTGGAGAAGCTCTACTCGAAAAGGGTGGCAAGACGTATTGCAGGGGGGTTGGCGATGAGTTGGGATTTGGAGGATGTACCACATATAATAGTCGGTTGGAAATAGAGCGCACCTTTTGTGAGCCAAAAAATGGATCAGGAGTCTGAAATGAATTGTATGAATAAAAAAGGATGATCACACGTCCCAATAAAAATCTCTCTGTGCGATTGACTATGTTCGGAAGGAGTTGCCTTCTGCTGCTCTTTGTGATGCAGTTCGCTCTCCCCGGAGTCGTTGCGCAGGCGGAGGAGCCTGAGATAGCGGGGGTGAAAGTTCTCAACGCGGGAATTGTGGTAAAAGATCAGGTTTATAATGGGGAAATTGTGGCGCCCTATCATATTTTTCAGTATACCTATCAACATAGTGCGGATAGTTACATTCGCGCATTTTTGGTGACACCGGATGGTAAACCGTTTACAACCTATGAAGGTATCCAGTTTGTACCTGACTATTCCTTTGAAAATGCACCGCACATCGACATTCTAGTCATTCCGAGTACCAAGTTGAGTATGACCGAAGATTTAGATAATACAGAATATATAGATTGGATAAAAGAAACTTGTGAGCAGGCAGCCTATGTTATGAGCCTTTGTTTTGGTTCGTTTCCTCTTGCTGAAACGGGGGCACTGGGCGGACGCGCAGCCACAACCTTTCCGGCTGAAAAGAATAAATTTGCGAGGATGTTTCCAAAGGTGAAAGTTGTTCGATACGGCACAAATTTCGTTGTTGATGGCAAGTATATTACCTCAGTGGGAGGCCATCCCAGTCATGAACCGGCCCTCTACCTTGTTGAGCAGATCTATTCGCGGGAGGTTGCCAAATCAATTGCAAAAGACTTCGCCATGCGCTGGACACCCAATGAAATACCACACGTAATTGTTCGTCAAAAACAACCGAATAAAGAGCAGGAAAAAGAATAAAAGTTACAGGAGATAGCGGGATGGAAGCACTGACAAATAACACTGCACGCATTCTCTTTGCTCTACCCTTCGGTATTTTTGGTATAAACCATTTCATGTTCCGAAGCAAACTCATTGGCATTGTTCCGCCCTGGATTCCCGGGGACACAGTATGGGTATACCTCACCGGGGCAGCATTTATTGCTGCATGTGTTTTCATTATTGGAAAATTGAAGTATGCGCATATATGGGCGCTTATAGTAGGATTTATGCTCGTCGTATTTATCTTCTCTATCCATATTCCAGGACTTTTCAATATCATGAGCTTTCAAGAGTCGCTTACCAACCTGTTAAAAGACATTTCCCTTGTAGGTGGTGCCTGGACCTAAGCTGGGATTTTAGCGAGGAAACAAAAGTCGAGTTGATTGCATGAGATTTCAGGAAGGTGACCCAAATTCATAGGCTGCTTTGAGCATTGCCTCTACATTTTCAACAGGAACGTTCTGCTGGATGTTGTGAACCTGGGTGAACACGTACCCTCCATCTCCACTTCCGAATGTGTTCATATTCCGGCGGACATGCTCGCGGACCTCATCTGCGGTTCCAAGGGGAAGGACCTTTTGTGTATCACAGCCTCCTCCCCAGAAGACGATTTTCCCACCAAAATCTGTCTGGAGCCGTTCCGGCTCCATATTGGCAGCTGATATCTGTACTGGATTGATGATGTCAATGCCGGCGTCAATCCATTCCGGAATATAGTGGTATATGGAACCGCAGGAATGGAGAAAGGTTTTCCAGTTCGTGTTATTATGAACCCATTCACAGAGTCGTTTGTAGTGAGGTTTTATCATTTCTTTAAAGAGATCGGGTGCAATAAATTCACCCCTCTGAGTACCTGCATCATCTGATGCGACACCCCAGGCGAAAGGGTAGTCACCTACCGCCTGATGATAGAGCTTCATCTGATCGATAACGGCATTCACATAGCGGCCCATCATGTCAGTAGCCGTTTCCTTGTCATTTATTAGCATGATAAGCCATTGATCGAGGGAGCCCTGTGTAATGTTATCAGAAAGCAGTGCGCTCAACCCCATAAGGTTTATGGATGCACCCCAGCCGAGGATTGCCTTATCGGTGTTCTCGTAGAGATTTTTAGCACGTCGAGCCATAAGCTCAAGTTTCTCCTCCGGGACAGTACTGCTCGGTTTGAAAGCATAAGGGTCGATAGGCTTTGAAGACATAGTGAGTCTGAGGAAATCAAAGTAAAATCCGTCTTTTGGCATGCGGGCGTAGGCCTCTCCGTCTGCGTTCCGGAGAGTCCAGCTTCCACCTTCCTCAACCGCAATATCTGTGTTCGACTGGAAGAATACGTCCAATCCGCAAAAAAGGTGTTTCTTCACACCCTGAGCTGCGTCCTGAAAGGTCCATTCAACAGCTCCGGCATCGAGTGGAACAACGTCGGCATGGTAGAGTTCCAGTACTTCCATCTCGATTTCAGCCAGTATCTGCATGGTGTCATGAATTTTCGTTGGTGTGTCAATTCCAAGGCGTTTTTTTAACTGATCGTACACAAACGCATTTATACCCGAAGCTCGCATCGAGCCCAGGTCGATGGGTATTCTATCGGGTTTCTGAAAATTAACGGCTTTTGATACTCTTTCTCTTGAGATCATCTTCTCTTTATTGATGCCATTTAGCGTTTTGATTTTCTCACACCATACAACAGGTAATGATATGAGGTCAATAAAATAATGATTTGATAAAAGTGTTGGTTATCTACATGCCAAGTATTATAGAAATAAGATGGAGAATATTACTTTTTTGATTGCGTTTTTACAAATTTGTGAAATAATTTTACTTTTCACAAATATCAATAAATTGTGATGGAGGAACTGTTATGAAAAAATATTTCTTCATTTGTGGTGTGTTGTTTTTGATTGTGATTTTCAGTTTTACCACATGTGATACTACTACGAATGTCCCTCCTGAGATCGCAGCGTTGTTCACTTCGGCTGTCTTAGGATTTGTCGGTCTTCCGGTTACGTTTACCGTTGAGGCCGAAGGTGTAGTTGAACAGTGGGAATGGGATTTTGATAATGACGGCACTGTAGATTCAACAGAGTCTGCTCCGACCTACATTTATACGACCCCTGGTATTTATACAGTACGGCTCAAGGCGACGAACGCAGACGGGAGTGCTGAATTCGTGAGCGAGGATCTCATTCGTATACTCATGTACTTTTTTGGTGAAGATGACAATGGTGTTGAGCTGTGGGGGAGCGATGGAACAGAATCGGGAACACAGATGATTAAAGATATAAACCCTACAGGCAATTCCTGGCCTAGCGAATTTATTACCCACAATGGTATGCTTTATTTCAACGCCGACGATGGGACGAATGGGTATGAATTATGGAAGAGTGACGGTACATCCACTGGTACACAAATGGTAAAAGATATAATGCCGGGAGGTGGATCAAACCCTGGTTGGTTCACCATATTTAATGATATGCTCTATTTCAGCGCCGATGATGGAACTAAGGGTGGCGAACTTTGGAAGAGCGATGGCACGTCTGCGGGTACTCAGATGGTGAAAGATATACAGCCTGCAGGTTCTGGATCATCCCCCAGTTATCTCACAGTTGTTAATGGCACACTCTTTTTCGCAGCAGATGATGGAACCAACGGTAACGAACTCTGGAAGAGTGACGGGACGGAAGCTGGGACTGTGATGGTGAAAAATATTGCCGCAGCAGCGGCCGATTCATTCCCCAGTGAACTTACAAACGTAAACGGCACACTCTTTTTCTCTGCCACAAATGGATTTGCAGTTAACGGATTTGAGCTCTGGAAGAGCGATGGAACGGTTGCAGGTACTGAAATGGTAAAAGATATATCACCTGGAAGTGTCAATTCAAATCCCGGTTCACTCACAGATTTAAATAGCATATTACTTTTCTATGCCAATGATGGGTCAAATGGTTATGAACTCTGGAAGAGTGACGGGACGGAAGCTGGGACTGTGATGGTGAAAAATATTG
>CAYFYU010000024.1:0-31642 GCA_964347455.1 uncultured Spirochaetota bacterium
TGAACACCTACGCTCCCATCGGAATAATGACCTCTGGAGCAGGAGGTCGATACCCCAATGAACTATGTGGGCGTATATTATTGTATTCTCTTCTCCAACGCTCCACAAGCACTTTCGCCTCCAGTAGCGTGTCGAACACCTCCCGGTTCAATACTTCATCCCACATCTTCCCAATGAATGACTCAATATATCCGTTCTCCCACGGACTTCCAGGTTCAATGTACATCGTTTGTACTGCAAGCTGCTCAAGCCACTTTCGAACCTTGTGTGCAGTAAACTCTGCTCCATTATCAGACCTGATGTATTTTGGTATACCATATCGACAAAAAAGCCCTGTCAAAGTCTCCAGTACATCCTCCACCCTCAGATTTCTGCCAACTTTCGCACACAAACACTCCCTGCTATATTCATCTATGATACTCAAGATACGAAAGACTCTTCCATCATGAGTCCTCTCGTGTACAAAGTCATAACTCCATACATGATTCCTGTATTCTGGTCTCAGTCGGATACAAGAACCATCATTTAGCTATAGCCTTCTTCGTTTCTTCTGACGTTGGGGCACCTTTAACCCTTCTGCCCGCCATATCCGCTCCATTCGCTTGTGATTGACCTGCCAACCCTCATGCCGCAGCATGGCTGTGATCCTCCTGTACCCGTATCTCCCATACTCACTCGCAAGCTCGATGATGCGTGAAGTTAACACATCCTCATCATGCAGTCTCTTCGGCTTATACCGCTGTGTCGTCCTCGGTTGTCCCAATGCCCGGCAAGCTCTCCACTCTGAGATCCCAAACCGCTCCTGTACTCTCCTTACCGCATATCTTCGCTTGTCCGGGCTGATCAGTTTCCCGACACTGTGTCCCTCAGTATTGCATTGTCAAGCGATAGATCCGCTACCAGTGTCTTCAGCCTCTGATTCTCCTTCTGCAGGAGCTTGAGCTTCTTCGCCTGATCGACCCTCATCCCACCGTATTCTTTCTTCCATCGATAGTAGGTCTACTTACTGATGTTCAGCTCTCGGCAAACCTCACCTGTGGTCTTTTCTGTGCTGAGTAAGACTTCCGCTTCCCTCAGCATGGTGATGATCTTCTCTGCAGTGAATCGTTTTCCCGGCATGTATGCCTCCCCGTTAAATATAGTAATAGTTCCTCTGTCACTTTGAAAGTGGAACCGTTTTTGGGAGGCAGGTCAACCTAATCACCAATTCCAGAAAGAAACTGATGCTTCGTAAATTTGAGGGGATATGCCCTTTCGGGTGTGCGGATTCAAATCCCTTTATCTCAAAAGAGCTAAGGTAATGGCATCGATAAACTCAGGTAACTCAGGCGTCGTCCGGCCTGATACATGGTTACGGTCCCACGAGACCGCCCAATCGGCGTTGAATTCACCACCCATTGCTGTCACTGCGTCTTTCGAAGCAATCCAACCGGTTATTTTTTTCCCCTGCACAAGATCCGCAGCCGCCACCGGGATGGGACCATGACACATATATGAGAGAACCTTTCCTGCTTTGTCGGCCTTTTTTAGGAATTCAAGCGGCGTTCCAGCCTCAATCATATTCCATGGATTGAATGCACCCGGAATCAGGAGTCCATCAAACTCACCCATGTCGATTTCAGCAAGCTTCTTAATGCTATAGTCACTCTCGGGTATTTCCTGAAGTGGCACAGACATGCCAAAGTTGCCCTGTACAACGTCCAGGCCAAGCAGGGGCGGTCGAGAACGGGTTTCACCGGTGAATGTTCCGATCATTATCTCTGCACCCCGATAGATGAATTCCATGACCGGAACGGCAATCTCGAAGTCCTCAAAATCCCACCCACAGATCATCAGCATGGTCTTCCCCGCAAGAACCCCTTTATGTTTTTCTACAAGACTGGGGTCAAAATATTTACACAACATACGGGTAAACAGAGGTGTGTCCAGCGTATCCTTTGCCGTGAGAATCCGGTCGTCTATTACGCATTGGGAGTCTCTATATTTTGCAATCTTTTTCAATATGAACGAGACCTGTTCATTACCCGTACATTCTTTGCCTTTTATGAGCCCAGCAGCAATTATTGGTATAATGCCTCCTTCAATACCTCCAACAACGGCTCCGTTATCGTATGCTGCATTGATAAAATCCAAAACTTTTTGTTCCGTGGACATTATATCGCCGGAATGGCCGCCAATTATAACTACTGCATCATAATCCTTTGGATCTGCATTCCCAATCTTTTTACTCCTGCTGGCTTTGTCCCCCCCCATAACCGGGATGGGGTCTATACTCAAGCCCCACATGCCCTGTACTCCTTTTTCCTTCAAAGTGGGTCTTGTGAATTTCCAGGTCACCTGATCAACCATGATAAAATCGAGTTTTCCACCAAATTCACCTATGTATGATGCTATATAGTACGCCTGGAAGTCACTGAACTCACTGGCGACCATGCATGCCACCCTTTTACCGGAAAGAGGACCAACTGGTTTGATGTTGCCCCCTTTCGGACCTGTCCAGATAATGGCTCCGTCTTTTTCGATTATGTCGATGCCGGTTTCCTTCGCAACATTGATAAACAGAGATTCAGAATTTGTTAGAGCACTCATAACTATTTTCCTCCACATGCAATTCTATTACTCTTCATGCTTTTTACGGCTTCTCCCATTTGAAAGAGCGTTCAACAGCCCTCTTCCAGTCTGAGTACAGCTCATCGCGCCTGTTCTTATCCATAGCTGGCTGGAAGACCCTTTCGATTTTCCACTGTCGCGCGATCTCTTCTCTGCTTTTCCAGAAACCCACACCAAGTCCTGCCAGGTAGCACGCCCCGAGCGCAGCCATTTCTGTAATCGCCGGTCGTTCGACTTCGATGCCGAGTACGTCAGCCTGAAACTGCATGAGAAAATCGCTCTTGGTCGCACCCCCATCCACGCGTAGTGATTGAGCCTTCTCTCCGGAATCAGCCTCCATTGCCTCAAGGACGTCCCTGGTCTGATATGCAATGGATTCCATGGCGCTCCGGGCTATATGTTCCCGGGTTGTACCTCTGGTAATTCCTACGATGGTACCCCGGGCGTACATGTCCCAGTACGGCGCGCATATCCCTGTGAAAGCAGGAACCAGATACACACCACCAGTATCAGGAACTTTCTCTGCAAGTTCACTGCATTCGGCTGAGTTTTTTATAATTCCCAATCCATCTCTCAGCCACTGAATTGCGGCTCCACCGATGAATATGACTCCTTCCAGTGTGTACTCCACCCTGTCTCCGATTTTCCACGCGAGATCGGTGGTAAGCCCGTGTTTGGACGGGACCGGTTGTTCCCCAACATTCATCATGAGTGCCAGAGCAGTCCCGTACGTATTTTTGGCCATACCCGGTTTGAAGCATGTCTGTCCAAAGGTTGCTGCTTGCTGGTCTCCCGCCGCACCGGCTATGGGAACCCTCACCCCGAAAAAAATATCCGGGTCGGTCTCTGCCATAACCCCGCTGGATGGCTTCAGCGCAGGAAGGATGTGTTCAGGAACTCCAGTCCACTCAAGAATCTCTTCATCCCAGGCAAGGGTATGGATGTTCAGCAGAAGCGTGCGCGACGCATTGGAATAATCGGTAACATGTGCCTTGCCTTTACTGAGATTCCAGATGATCCAGGAATCGATATTTCCCATACAGATGTTCCGATTCTCAATCCTGCTCCTGGCGCCTTCAACATTATCCATGATCCACATGATCTTTGTGGCGGAAAAATATGCATCAATGAGGAGCCCCGTTTTTTTCGTTATTGCGCTCTCGTAGCCCTTTTTTTTCAGCTCATCGCAAATACCCGCAGATCTGCGGCACTGCCAGCAGATAGAGTTATAAATTGGACGTCCCGTGTCCTTTTCCCACAGGATGGTACTCTCCCGCTGATTGGTTATACCGATAGCAGCAATCTCTTTGGGCTCAACCCCTCCCTTTTTGCACGCATCTGCTGCGCATGCGAGAACCGTTTGCCAAATTTCATCGGGATCATGCTCGACCCACCCTGGTTGGGGGTAGATCTGCCTGATCTCACGGTAGGCCATAGATTGGATCTCACCATCGTGGTTGAACAGTATAACCCTGGTACCGGTTGTTCCCTGATCGATAGCCATTACATACTTCTTGTTCATATTCCCTCCCTCAAACCTCCATACCATATCTGTGTATCTTATGTGTTGGATATATAGAAATTTGCGGAATCGTTACACTACTATCTCTCGTGGCTACGAATAGAACAATTTCAGCCACATTCTCCACGTCGATACAGCTTTTATGAATTCCTTCTCGAATCTCTTTTTCATCAAGCCATCCATCCAAATACGCCGGTATGTTTTCTTCGTAAAGACCCTTATCGATGATTTCTGTCATTGGTGTTTTCACATGGGAGGGATTTATCACAGTAACGTTTATATTTTTATCCATTCCTTCCCTGAGCAGGTTCTTGCTGAGGCCCATCATGCCATGTTTTGAAGCCCTGTAAGGGCTATGGCCAGGACCAGAGGCCAGCCGTGCCGAAGTCGAACCCATGTTTATTATTTTTCCACCGCCCTGCTTTTCCATAATTGCAAATGCTTCTCGACAGCATAGGAATACAGCTTTGAGGTTTGAATCGATCGTCTTTTCCCACTCCTCCAAAGTGACCTCGGTTATGGGAGGCGAAAGAGAATCGCGGCCCGCACTATTTACGAGAATATCTACGCGTCCATAGTCCTTCATCACATCCTGAAAGAGCTTCTTGACTTGCTGCTCTACAGAAACATCAGCATAAGTACCCTTGCAGTAGCCGCCTTCCTTTGCTATTTCATCAACAACTTTCTCTAATCGATCCCTGTTTTTATCAATTAAAATCACCCTGCAGGAATTCAAGGCAAATATCCTTCCTACAGCCTCTCCGATCCCCGATGCACCTCCTGTAATAATTGCAACCTTACCGTCCAATGCGTTACCTTTATTCATATATCTTTTCCTCATCTTTTCATAATTTTATGCCTTTTACACTGCACTTCGAATGAGCCCTCCATCAACCCTCAGACAAGCACCATTAATTGCCGATGCGAGAGGACTACACACAAATGCGACAAAAGCGGCGATCTCGTGTGGACGGATCAGTCGGCCAATCAGTGAAGTGGGGCGGTTTTCCTTCATGAAGCGTTTCTCGGCTACTTCATATTCAACTCCAGGAAAAACATCCTGAATGAATTTTTCAACGCCGATTGTCTTCGTTGAACCGGGCATAATGGAATTTACAGTCACCTCTGTTCCTTTTGTCAGTTCAGCCAAACTACGGGAAAGTGAAAGCTGCATGAGTTTGGTTGCACTGTAATGTGCCATTTCAGGAGCAGGATTTATCGCAGATTCAGAAGAGATAAATACAATGCGCCCGCTGTTTCGTGGCAGCATTTTTTTGAGATAATGCCTGCTCAAACGAACAGCACTGAGAATATTCACCTCAAAGAGATGCTGCCACTGTTCGTCTGTGGTGTCGAAGAAATCAACGGATTCATAAATGCCGAGATTGTTGACTAGAATATCGATTTCAGGATGCTCTTTGACAGTCTTTTTATATCCCGCTTCGGTAGCGTTATTTGCAACCAATTGTAAAAGTTTCACGTCAGGGTATTCAGAATAGATGTTGTCACACGCACCAGTTACCGTTTCCGATGTCCGGCCATTTATAATAACTGTTGCCCCTTCATGAGCTAAATATCGGGCGATTTCCAAACCAATACCTCCCGAAGAAGCAGTAACGAGTGCTTTCTTTTTATTAAGTTTCAGGTCCATATACTTTTCTCCTCTGTTAATTATTATATCTCTTCATCTGTGTCTAAAAGGAAGGAAAAAAATGCTCACCGCACCCCTTTTTGATGATATACTAATGAACCAATGGCACCTGTCAACAAATATACACGGGACTTCAATATAAGTATCATACCATGGAATAGCCGCCATCCACGATGAGCGTCTGTCCGGTACAGTAATCGGAATCGGAGGATGCGAAGTATAGGACCGCGCCAAGCAGGTCCCTGGTTTCACCGAGTCTCTTCATGGGAATTCCCTCCGTGATCTGTCGCGTCCAGTCCGGATTGGCCATTGCCGCCTTGGCCATGCCGGTATTGGTCGTTCCGGGGAGAATTGCATTGACCTGTATATTGTACTTGGCAAGCTCAAGCGCGAATACTTTCGTTATGGTAAGTACTGCTCCCTTGGTGGAACTGTACGCGCAGATACCGGCCTGAGCCCCAATGGCTGCTATAGAAGAAATGTTGATGATCTTTCCACTCTTCTTTTTTTTCATCTCTACGACTGCCGCCTGGGAACAGAAGAACAGTCCCTTCACATTCACCGCCAGGAGCTTGTCCCACATTTCCTCAGTAGTTTCTTCAACTGGAGCGGTAAACAGGATCCCCGCATTATTAACCAGTACATCGATAGATCCGAACTGATCGACCGTTGTCCGAACCATTTTTTCAGCATCCTGCTTTCTGCTTACATCGGTCCGAACGAACAGCGCCTTGCCACCGGACTTCTCGATCTCACTGGCGATATCTTTTCCTCTTTTCTCATCGATATCGGCAATGACAACCGAAGCATCTTCAGAGGCGATGCCCTTCGAGTATGCTTCGCCTATCCCGTTCGCTCCTCCGGTAACGATGGCAACCTTGTTTTCTAACCGCATATTGGTTTCCTCCTTTTCGGTATATTTATTTCATTATAAAGGTTGTCTCTCCCAGATTTACACTGGATTTCGATAATTTTTCACCCTAATAATAATTGAATCATTTTTGATAAGGATCTTTTTCATCGATTGTACACCGGAGAGTAACCAAAAGAGTTGGAATTTGCTCCTATTGTTGGTGAGTAAACAAGAATTTTTTATTTAACAATCTTTATCCTCTTCCTGTCAATTGTGGCAATACTCATTCCAATGGCGATTAAGCCGAATGTTATCATCTGAATATCCTGGCCGATTGCAAGCATTGCCATGCCAGCTTGAATCCATGTGATAATAATCACTCCCAGCAGTGTTCTATGGGGGCCACCCACACCCCCCGTGAGGGCTGTTCCGCCTGCGACCACGCTCGCGAAAAGTGGTATAGCCATATCGGCTCCGATTCGTACCGACCCGCCCCCCATCTGTGACATATAAAAAACACCTGCCAGCCCGGAGAGAAATCCACTGAGCATGAAAACGTAAATTCTGTGCCGAGCAACGTTTATATCAGAGAGCCCGGCCCCTTCCAGATTTCCCCCTACTGCGTATGTGCGTCTCCCGAAGGGCGTTGCGAGGGCGATAAAAGTACAGATAATCCAGACACCAATACCGAAGTAAAATATTGAGGGAAAACCTGCTATAAAGGTCGTTGCAAAACCTCTGAATGTCTCATTATGCATTAATGCAAGATGACCTTTTGAGAGATACCAGGCTATTCCCTCCAGGACAATCGATATTCCAAGGGTGGCCAGAAATGACGGGACCTTGAACTTGGCAAGGAGCAGTCCGTTAATGAAACCGATCACCAGACAAGCGATTAATGCCAGAGGAATCACCAGTAACCCGATCTTCTCGATGTACAGTACGCATATGAGGGCTGAAAGTCTCAGCACGCTCGGCACCGAAAAGTCAAAGGACCCTGTTAAAATGACAAAGGTCAATCCGCAGGCAGCTATAAGGAAATAGGACATGGCATAGACGAGAGTTATCAAGCCCTGATAGCTGAGAAAGAACGGGTTTATCAACTGAAAAACAGCCACAACGACTATGACAAAGATAAAAGGCCCCACGGTGGTCATGTTACTCCGCAGCCATTTCAGAGAAAGCTTTGGTCTGGTCATTTCCTTTTCCTGCATCATGTGACCGTTACTCCCTTTAATCCTCTTGCACTTATTATAATGGAGACAATCAATAACACTCCTACAAGCAGTGTAACCATGGTGGGATGGAGCGCTGAAAGGTACAAGCCCCGGTAAAACACGGTAAACGTAATTGCGCCGAGCAGGGTTCTCTGGGGGCCGCCACTTCCCCCTGTCAGGGGCGTTCCACCCAAAACAATCGCTACCAGAGGCCACACAATGGTATTGAGCTTGAGCTCCATCTGGGCTGAACCCCCAAGATGCTGGAACAGGATAATCGCTCCCACACCTGTAAACACCCCACTCAACATGAAGGCCAGAATCTTGTACTTATCGACATTTATACCAGCTAATCGAGCCCCCTCTTCGTTTGACCCTATTGCGTTCATATAGACACATATTCGTGTGTATTTCATGAGAAACATGGCGGTTGCGATAATGGGGATGGTTAGTAAAAAGGCAGTGGGAATAATAGGTATCAAGGGTGCAGTCAAAAACTCGTACCCCTCTACAGCACGGGGATATCCCTCTGCTAGGAGGGCCGACAATCCCGTGTATGTTACCAGTAAACTCAGGGTCAGTATAAAGGATGGTATTTTTGCCTTGGTCTGTATTACGCCAATAAAAAACCCCGTCGCCAATCCCACTAGGGGGATCATAATGATTGCGAACAACCCCAGTATTGGCTGAGTTAGCCATACGAAGATACCCCCCAGCATCCAAATTCCGACATAGGACAAATCCAGACGGCCGGTCAGCACCACAAATGTGGGGCCGATCGCAAAGAGCATGAGTGTTACAAACTGTCTGAGAATTGATTTAAAATTTATAGGGCTGAAAAATCTTCCAGGATATATACTTCCAAAAATAACTATGAGGGCCAGAAGAACAATGATAACCGGGTGCATCTTCAAGGTTTGTGCAATAATGGGGAATATCCTCTTTTTTGCGTTCTGATTGTTCACGTTGCTATTACCTTTCTGAACTCCTCCGGGCCGAGAATTTTTTGAATCCTTCCATCCATGACAAACATTATCTGGTCGCAGAGTATGGAGTATTCCTTCGGCTCGTCGCTTACCAGAATCATTGAAATATCCTTTTTTTTCATCTCAAGCAATACTTTGTAGATGTCCTCTCTGGAACCCACATCTATACCTATGGTTGGATCGTCCAGCAAAAGGATGTCGGGGTTTCGTTCAAGCCATTTCCCCACAGAGACCTTCTGCTTGTTGCCGCCGCTCAAAGAGTAGCATTCCGAGGCCACACTCGGAGCTTTTATCTCCAGCTTCCGCACGATGTTTTCAGCCATTTTTTTCTCAGTTTTGAATTGTATTACGGGGATGACCCTCCCCATTATCTTCTCCAGGTTAATGATGGAAATGTTCTTTGCAATAGACCAGTTGAGGAACAGCTCCTTCCCCGTTTCACCAGAGAAGTACCCGATACCCCTTGCTAACCTGGCATGGGGGAGCTCGTCCGCTTTGAGCTCCTGATCAGTGGCCAGGAGCTCACCCTCATCATAATTCATAAGGCCGGCGATCGTTCGTATTATTCTGCTCTTACCCGATCCCGCCGGACCGAAGAACCCGATGCAGCTGCCCCGTTGAAGTTCGAAAGAGATATCATAAAAATGCCCACGTTTTGTAAGATTCTTTGCTGACAAAACCACTTCCTCCCCGCGGGCTTTCCTATCCTCTGATCTCGATATATATTCCGAAGATTTTCTCCCCACTATTGCTCTGAAAAGATCCTCTTCGGTCATCTTCTCTCTGGACAGGTCATACTGGGCTACCAGGTTGCCATCCCGCAGCACGTGCACCCTGTCGGTATACTCCATGACTTCAGGTATAATATGTGAAATGAAGATGAAAGAAGCATTTTTCTTCATTTGCAGGAGGTCTCTGAACAACTCCTTGCATTCTTCGTCGGTCAGCGGCGCGGTAGGCTCATCGAGAATAATGATCGGTGTCGTCTCGCCATCCTCACTCTCCAAGCGCACACCCAGTATTGCCCGTGCTATTTCGATCATCTTCTGGGTTGAAAGCGGTAGTTCATGCATATAGGCGTCTACCTCGCATGCCACATGAAGCTCCTGCAATATGTCGCAGGCTCGATCCCTCATTCTATCCATCTGCAATTTAAAGAGCTTTATATACTTATCCTCATGGCCGAGAAAGAGGAATTGATACACCTTCAACCAGGGTATGACCCCGTTTTCCTGATACACAATCGAAATGCCCCTCTTTGCTGCCGCTTTTGGATTTGCCGGGAAAGGAATCCTTTTCCCCCTGTAATACAGTTCCCCGCTGTCCGGTGTATACACGCCCACCAGAATTTTCATGAGTGTTGATTTTCCTGCTCCATTTTCACCCACAACACCTACGATTTCATTTTTGCGAGCCTCAATGCTGACTCCCTTCAATGCATGTACGACGCCATCGAAGGTTTTGTGCACGCCCTTTACCTCTAATAATTTGTCATTCATCGTCCTCACCATGCATGTTCATTTGATAGGATACTCTTGCGGTTTTATGTTCAGACCACAACTGCTGCTGGAATTAAAAAAGAGGAGTATGAGGGAGGGGCAAGAGCCGTTCACTTAAAAGGGTATACTAGATTTGAACGTCTACACACGTACGTATACTCGATTCGATTTGCTGTCTCCTCTCTTGTACTCAAACGGCTCTCTGTTTACACCTCTCCCCAATACTCCCATCATTGCCGGCATGTTTCCATATAGAGGTTTGTCTCGGCTACCCTGTTCTATCAATGCCGTTAAAACCAGTAGGGCTCCGTCTTGAGCTCCGGCGGAAACTGCTTGGCATATTCCTGACAATCCTTAAAGTCGTCGATACTGAAGTCCAGAAAATACTTGTGCAGTGCAGCTATGTGTTTTCTGACTGCGTCAAGACTTCCCAGCTTCCTGATCTTTGCCGGAAAGTAATAATCATGTGAGAGGGGAGCCAGTTTGGTTCCACCACCCGCATGGCGGTCATATGTCAGACCAAGCTCATCGCACTTGGCAAGAGAGAGCAGTCTGAAGTCATAGGGATACTGCGGCTTGTCCTTCTTCATCTCCATCAGTATCGTATCAATATTCTCCTGGGTCGGGCCTACGGAGAAGCTTGGGTTTTCAATTATGCCCGAGGCATTGGCCAGCTGCTCTATTTCACCAGGTCTGCCGTAGCAATCCAGCCTCCCCGCTTGAATCATCTCAGCATGCAGCGGGTACCATGCACCGACGCACATGTCGTACAGCATGGGAACTATTCTTCCGCCAAAGTAGGGTATGGCGAATCCGGAGGTAACCAGGAAGTTTCCCTTCATTATTTCCTGGGCAGTGGTCAATTCCATGTCCCTTGACGCCGTGTAGGGACCGATGTTGATGCCGGCGTCATGCAGCGCGCTCAAAGCGCCCGTGGTCTGCGAATCGTTGGCGCCCCAGAACCCTTCATAATCCGTACGTTGAGCCAGCGACGCCTCACCGGCCTTTCGACCGCCCTCATAGCCCCACTCGCCATACTGATGGCCCAGCATCTGCATCTCCGGATAGTTCTGCCACGCCATGTAAACGCCCAGGTTTATGTACACCGTTGAGACGGTTGCCGCTGTCTTGTGGGCCTGATGGTGCAGCAGTTTTGTCCTGCCATTCTGCCGCATCTTCTCCATCAGCAGCGTCAAGGGCGGGTATGTCTGCTCTGCGGACAGGGGCGTGTTGTCGACGACCCAGTACGGGCCATAATCTCCAGGGAACACATCGCCAGTATATCCGAAGTTTGAGGAAAGAAACACCCTGTTCTCGTTGGCGATTCTGCACAGCTCAGGCATTGCAGCCATTGTGGGAACGTTCAGGTGTACAGCCTTTGCGCCTTTGGCTATCATGCTCTCAAATGTCTCGATCCACTCCGATTCGGTTGAAGCCACTGCGCCCATGAACTCGCAGCCGAGCTGTTCAGCGGCCTGCTGAGAGGCCTGGTAGTTCATAATCGCGTACTCCTGCGAGAGCCACCAGGCGATATGGCCAATCCCGAATTTATCCCCTGGCTTGGCATTTGCGTACTTCTTTGCCAATTCCTTCCTCTCTGCTTCAGTAGTGCTCACCGGTACAGGTTCGGTTTTTACCGGCTCCTTTCCTCCTGAGGCAATAATGTTTACCGGTTTGATAAAACTCCGTACCATGCTGCTGGCAGCAACACCTGCTGCCGTAGCCCCTGCAATTTTTAATACTTGACGTCTAGTAAATTTTTTTGGTTTTTCATCTTCCTTCATGACAACCCCCTTTTAAAAAATTTGTTACTAATTTATCATAATTGGTGATTATTCTAGCATGTATTTTTATTTTTTGTCAAAGGTTATTTGTTAATAATAAGATATTATTTAAATTTCTTGACAAATAGTCATATTCATTATAAAAGGTTTTCAGGGAAGATTCTCTGTCAGGTTTTATTTTCTTTACTCATATAAAAGGGAGGAAAGCAATGTTAAGGAAAAAATTGTTGTTATTGATTGTTGTCATCACGTGTGTCACTACGTTCTTTGGTGGTAATTTTGCCCTTGCTTCTGAGAAACCTGAGGAAGAAGCAGTTGCTGCAAAAGAGATCAGAATCGATTTTGTATCCATCGAAAAAGTGCTCTGCATCAAAGAAAACAGCCCTTTCTTCCGAGAAACCTGAGGAAGAAGCAGCTACTGCAGAAGAAATAAGAATCGATTTTGTCGGTAATGGTAGAGCGGAAGGTGCGTGGTGGGCCGAGGCGAAACGTGGATGGGATGCAATTGCGGATAAGCTTGGATTTGAGAATCCTCTGCATTATGGAGAAGAGGATCCGGCAATAGAAAGAGCCGCTTTTGAGGCTTCTATTGCATCGAAACCGGATGCCATACTACTCTCAAATGTATTCTTCGATGCCCTCAATCCTCTAATTCCCGTTGCTCAGGCGGAGGGTATTCCTGTTTATCAGATTTTTATATACGATGCAACACTGGCCCCGGGATGCGGAGTTGACTGGCCGCTTGCCTATGAGTCAATGGCGTTAAACGCAGTCATTCCGAAACTTAAGGAGCAGGGTAAGTTCGACAAGGAGATCAACGTTGTTTTTACTGCAATGACCATAGACACCACCTATGCGCAGATGGGAGTTGAGGGATTTCGAAGAGGGCTGGATAAAGCGGGTGTACAATATGAGTGGGACTCGCTCGATACGGTGGAAGATCCAGCAGGCATAGTGGCCGACCTGAAGTCGTATCTGTTGGGACATCCTGAACTCGACGTCATATGCGGGGTGGATGGAGAGACGACAAACCGAATAACGATTGCCCTGAAGGAATTGGATTATGAACCAGGCCAGATCCTAATAGTAGGATCAGACATTATGGAGTATTCTGCACAGGGGATAGAGGAAGGATATCTGCTGGGAGCTTTCACTCAGGGACAATTCCTGCAGGTACAGCTTGCTGCCGTACAGCTCTACAACAAAGTGAAGTATAATTTCCCAATGTTCGAGATGAAGTTTCCGGGGTTATTCATTACTGCTGAAACAGTTGCACAATTCAAATGAATCACACGCCATAGGTAAGACAAAAATCCTGTTGGGTATAGGCTCAACAGGATTTTTGTTTTACCATGAGAGGAAAGAATGAGGAAAAACAAAATCCCTTCACGGCTGTCTGGTAAGTTACGGAATATTCTTCACTATAGAGCTCTCAGCGTATTTATCGTTCTTGTAGTGCTTTCAATTGTGTTCTATATGTTATCCCCGAAAGGCAGGTTTTTCGACCCGAGGGCTATAAGAACTATACTAACCCGAGCACCTGAGTATGGTATAGTTGCAATAGGCATAACCTTTTTAATGATTTCTCAGGAATTAGATATATCAGTTGGATCAGTATTTACGTTCTGTTCCGTTGTTTTTGCATCACTCTATCTAAAAATGGGTGTTAATCCTCTTTTAACCTTGCTCGTTACCATTGCAATTGGGGCGATTATAAGCTGCATCAACGGCATTGTTTCTCTAAAATTTGGAATTCCGTCTATTATAACAACACTGGGGATGATGTACCTATGGAGAGGAGTAGCACTTGTGACCGTTGCAGGAAAACCACTGTACTATCGTGGAACTGCTCCTTTCGGACGTATATTGAACGGCACATTATTCGGATTCTTTCCAATGGGGTTCATCTGGTTCGTGGTAATTACTATACTTTTTGAAATAATACTCTACTACCATAGATTTGGAAATAGGGTGCGTGTTACAGGAGGCAATACTCAGGCAGCCAGAGAGATGGGAATCAATACAGAATTGATAAAGATTTTCTGTTTTGTGTTGGTTGGTCTTCTCACCTCCTTTGCATCGATACTTGAATCCACCCGGATTGGAGAAGGCTCGGCGCGTTTAGGCGTTGGTTACGAATTTTATTCAATAGCTGCTGTGGTAATCGGCGGCACCTCACTTTTTGGTGGCGTTGGAACGGCTACGGGTAGTTTCCTTGGGGCAATAATTTTAGAAATGATACGAACGGGTCTTGCGTTGATTGGCATATCCGGGTGGTACTTTAATATATTTATTGGTATCGTAATAATTATTGCTATGATTATGAATACATCTATTATGAGGCGCGTCAAAAAACAGGGAAAAGTCTAAACCCTCAAAAGAGTGAGATAGCCTCCATATTGGGAGAAATATCGGTGAACAATAAAAAGCGAAGTTTGTTATTGAAAATGCAGAATATTCATAAGAGGTTCGGCAGCATAAAAGCTGTCGATGGTATCGATTTTACCGCTGATTATGGTGAAGTTGTTGCACTTGTTGGCGACAATGGAGCAGGTAAATCAACCCTTATCAAAATATTGGCTGGTATATATAGACCCGATGAGGGGGATATCTTTTTTGAAGGAAAAAAAATAGAGATACACTCAACTAGAGACGCTCAGCAATACGGTATTGAAACACTGTTCCAGGACCAGGCCCTGGTCGACTGTGTGGGTGTATCGCGAAATATCTTCATGGGGAGAGAGAAGACTAGAATTTTTGGATTCCTTGATTTGAAAGACATGAATCAGAAAAGTATGGGAATATTGAACAGTATGAAGTTTTCTATAAAATCCGCTGAAACGGATGTTGAGCTCCTTTCTGGAGGTGAGCGCCAGGGTGTTGCAATAGCAAGGGCTTTCTACTTTAAAGCAAAACTTTTAAATATGGATGAACCTACCATAGCCTTGTCAGTAGCTGGTGTTCATAGGGTGCTTGAGCATGTACAATCATTGAAAGACCAGAAAGTAACTGTGATATTCGTAACCCATAATCTTTACCACGCGTATCCAATCGCCGATAAATTCGTGCTTATGAAGAGAGGCAAGGTTATTTACGAAACAAAAAAAGAAGATACTTCAGTTGATCAACTCAGCGCTATGATCACATCCGAATAAATTTCTTTTTTCCAGATTATTAAAAACCCGGATTACAGAACTGGTCAGGCTATTATAATTGATACGGAAGTGCATGTTTTTCCTAGAATAAATTATTTAGGTGAAGTGGATCTTGAATATTCTCCTGAACTCCTGGTGGCTGAAATGGATAATGTTGGTGTGGAGAAAGGCATTTTAATCAGTTATGAAATGAAGGATGTGAAATGGTGTTTTGAGATGTATGGAGAAGATGTGTATTAGAGAAGAATAATCAATAAGGAATATTTTATAAATGGATGTAGAAAATTTCCCGATAGATTTTTGTGGTTTACCTATTGATTCGATCCTAACAAAAAAAATTATCTGGACATTGTATGGGAGGATATTGAAGATGGCGCAAGCGGTATAAAGTTACTTCTCTCTATAACAGGTTTTACTATGGACGATGAGAGGCTCGTACCACTTTTAAATATTGTGAAAAGAAAAATTTACCGGTAATTCTGGGGAACGAGTACTGGAATTATATTGAGAGGCCTCCCCATACGCAAGATTTTAAAAATTTAGATGAATTCATTAATCTGATGAGCTATACAAATGTCTGGACTCAGAATGCTTACATTGTTGCTTATTTCAGAGATGCGCAATATCCATAATCTAAGGCCCACATATTACTAAAACGTCTATTAGACGAAGTCGGCATCGATAAGTTTGTTTTTGCCACTGACTGGCCTTGGATCGAACGTTTCTGCTTAATATGTCGGATAATAAATAATGTGCCTGTATTGATTACTTAAGGGAGGTGCTATGAGAAATATAGGATCTGTGCGAAGCTTCATCATCTTAGTGGGGGTTTTGGTATTTGATTGTCATTGTAAACTTTTTTGTGGCTGCACAGCAGAATGCATATATGGGCAACCAGGGAGGGGGTGATAATTTTTGGTAATCCCGATTCGGAGCAGGCAACTTCGATTCAAATAATCAGCGAGGGTATGTCAGTGTACCCGGGTATGGACCCGTAGGATACGGGTTCTAAGGTTATTTGGGTTTAAAATCCATGGCTGGAAAAAATATTGCCCTGTTTATGAATGTATCATTGATCATTTGCTTTTAATGTTAGATTGTTCTTCTGTTTCGCAAAAATGCACTGCTGTTGATATCAAGCTCATTGATGCGAAATTCATTCTCAAGAAATAGCGTTGAGGCTTGATAATTTTTTGAGGTATATATATAAACCTTCTCGAGTATCATCCAGTTCTTGCTCAGAAATAGTCAGGGGCCTTTTTTCAACCAGAACGTGCCACTTTCGAGCACGAAAAAAAGGTTCAGACACAAACTGAACATAACCTTTTTTTTCCTGCTCCTTCCATTCACTGTACGTAAGCATATGCATTCTATCCTCTAAAATTATTATCGGAAAACTCTCTTGACAGCAAAAGGGTCTCACATTAAAGAAATGGTTGTTGAGGTTAGACAATGGTTCAGAAACATACATCAGCTATGATTGCGATAATAGTTACCTGCAGTGTAATTCAGTTGGTGCTGTTCTCAGGGTGCAACAGCACTAATACGGAATTGGTGGAACCCTCACTCACCATCAAGCTTGTGGCTGAAGGTTTTGAAAAGCCCCTTTTTCTCACTACTCCACATGGTGAGGAGGAGCGACTCTTTGTCGTTGAGCAGACAGGCAAGATACGGGTTATAAAAAATGGCGAAATTCTAGATGAACCCTTTCTTGATGTCGGTGGATCGATCACAACAGGATCGGGTGAGCAGGGTTTATTGGGACTCGCATTTCATCCTGGGTATAGTACAAATGGATATTTTTTCGTGAATTATACGAGATCAGGCGATGGTGCCACTGCGGTGGAACGCTACACTGTTTCTGCAAACCCCGATATTGCAGACCCGGCTAGTTCTAAAATCATACTGACGATTTCACAGCCGGCTACAAATCACAACGGAGGTATGCTCGCGTTTGGTCCCGAGGACAGTCTACTCTATATCGGAACAGGTGATGGTGGAAGCGGGAATGATCCCTGGGGTCCTGAAGGAAACGGACAGAATAAAAACACTCTTCTTGGTAAAATACTGAGAATTGATGTTGATGGTGGAAGCCCATACAGCATTCCTCCCGATAACCCGTTTGTTGGACAGGTAAATGTACGGGAGGAAATATGGTCGTACGGTCTTCGCAATCCCTGGCGGTTCAGTTTTGACCGCGCAAACTCTGATCTGTACATCGGTGATGTTGGACAGTCGGCGAGGGAGGAAATCGACTTTCAGAGTGCTGATTCAGCAGGGGGAGACAACTACGGTTGGAGGATAGCTGAAGGTTTTGCCTGCCGTGGGGGTGAAGGATCCTGCGGAACCGATACTGGTTTTACACCTCCCATACATGATTACTCCCGTTCTGTTGGGCGTTCAGTAACCGGTGGGTATGTCTACAGAGGAAATGCTATCGAGGGGTTGCAGGGGACATACTTTTTTGCCGATTATGTGACAGCGAGGATCTGGACATTCCGTTTTGATGGAAAAGAAGTGAGCGAATTTACTGAGAGAACTGATGAACTGGCGATGCCGTTGAGGCACAATATCAGGACCATATCCTCATTCGGCGAAGATGCTCAGGGAGAGTTGTATATCATCGATCACCAGGACGGTGAAATATTCAAGATCATTCGCAGTTCTTAGGTATGCGCGTTATTGTGTATTCGCCTTACATAGGAAACACGTTTTTCCCTGGTCGAGAGCTTCAGGCGTTTTAATTCACGGTATATGAGGGTGTAATCTATGGTAAGGAAGCCGTACGTTTCAGTGGCAAGGGCTTCCTGTATCTTTTTTGCAGAATAATCCGGATGGTCTCTAATAACTTCGAGTATCTTCTGGCTGATATCGAAGTCCACTACGTTTATCCTTTTGCTTTCAAGTTTTGGAATAAGAGCTTCCATGCCCTTCTCATCACGGAGGCTCTTTAGTTTATAATAGGTTGTTCTCGAAACACCGACTTTTTCACAGGCCTCTTTTATAGTGTACCCCTGACTTTCAATCAGATCGAAGAGTTTGATCCTTTTCTCAAAAGTGATTTCACTGTATTTTTTCTTCTCCTTTATGACAATAAAGGTGATATCATCAGCCTGTGGAGATCCACTGGTAAAATTTTGTACCTCCTCAATAAGTCGATCGGCGAATTCCTGAGGTTGTAGCGAGTAATGCTTCCTTATAATGTCGATAAGTCTTTTCTCCCCAAATTCCTCCCTACTCGGATTCATCGCCTCCGTAATCCCATCTGTATAAATGAGAAGAAGATCTCCCTTATCCAGGCTTATCTTTTCATTTGCCATATTCCTTTTAAACAGTTTCGGATCGCCGATGTTGAGTCCGATGGGAAATCCTTTCGGATTCATCCGGTACATCTGTTCCGTCTTTCCACGGTATAGGATCATCGGTGTGTGTCCGGCACTTGCGTAATTGATTTCCCTCCTTTTTGAATCAAGAATGATATAGAAAAGGGTCATGTACATCCCTTTCTTGAATTCACTCTGCAGGGTATTGTTTATCTTTACGAGTACCTCATTTGCGCTTTTTTCACCCCTCGCCTCGAGTCGAAGAGCAGTACGCACAATACTCATGATAAATGCCCCGCCGATTCCCTTACCTGACACATCCCCGACAGCCATACCAACGGATTTATCGTCCACATAAAAGAAGTCGTAGTAATCTCCCCCAACCTCCATCGCAGCGTTATATTCTGCTGCGATTTCAAATCCTTCGGTTTCAGGAACCCTTTTCGGGAGAAGGGTATGCTGAATACTCTGCGCAAGCTGCATCTCACGTTTCAGACGTGCCTGGTCTGTGAGCTTCGCCTGGGAGAGTCTTATCTCCTTCATCATACGATTGAAGGCTGTTGAAATCTCGGCGAACTCTCCGACACCGGAGAAGTGAAAGCCCCCGGATGTACCTTCCTTACTGACCCTGTTCAGTTCCTCTGCAATCTTTTTGATCGGTGTAACGAACATATTTACCATAAAGGTGATGCCAATTATCCCTATTGACCAAAAGAGGATCATATATACCAGGATTCTTATCTTATTCTGTCTTAGTGAGATCATCTCTGTGACAGCATCTTTCCGAATCGAGAGAAAAGCCTTGCCGATAATTTGACCTTCGATTTTTATAGGGGCTGAATAATAGAGGCTGGTGCCGAATTCCGGGTCCACATGTTCCTGAATGAGGTACTCCTGATCAATGAGCGGAATTATATCCTGTGGTGGTGAATAGAGTTTTCCAATATTCTGTATTGTTTTATCTGCAATGATCCTTGCATTACTGTCTATTATTGTAACCCTCGTAATATCATCTCGACCTTCCAGTAATTCGTAGATATGTTCGGTTATGAGCAACTCTCGTTCACTCAAAATGTAATCCGCACTCGTCGTGGAGAAGTTTTTTAATATCAGAACATAATTTTGGATCTGCTGTTCGGTTAGAGTTCTCTTCTGAGAAAGAGAGGCTAAGTAGAATGTTCCTACCGAAATGAGAGAAATGATGAGTGTGGCAATGAGGCTAAACCGCACCTTTATGGTCATGTTCGCGGGCTTAAAATTCTTTTTTATGAGCTCAAATATAGTCGGTCGAGGTTCGACATGATTTTTGAGTGTAAGAACATTTGTATTTCCAACCCGCTCATAGTTCACTTCATCGTTCAATTGACGGACGATATATATTCCAAATCCTCCCCTTTTCTTCTCTTTGACGTACCTGGTGAGATCGGGATTCGTTACACCGCTTAAGTTAAATCCATCGCCGTTATCAAATATTTTCGCCGTAATGGTGTCATTGTTTCGCATCATTTCGATGTGTATATCTCCCGGTAAATCCGGGGTTTTATACGCGTATTGGATGATATTTGTGCAAATTTCGTCGAGTGATAACTTGAATCCATTGATCTGTCGAAGGTTGAATCCATATTTTTCGCCGTATTTGACGGCGAAGTCCCGTATTTTTGTTAGATGCTCTGTCTTGGCAGGTATTGTTAGCTTGACGATCTTTCCAGCTTTCAATTGAACACCTTTTTTAATGATAAATTTAATGCTTCATTTAAAAGGAGTTACCAGTATAGCCGGTACATACACAATATCCAGTGGTAACAAATAAAATGGCTCATCTTTCTGACCAAGAAGTATCTCTTCGAGGTTCAGTCTATACTGGACCCATTTTCCTTTTTGCTGCCGTATTACGATTATATTTTTATAAGTGGCATTGTCTGAATCGATACCGCCAGCCAGCATTATTGCCTCAAGGGCGCTCAAATTTCTTAACAGTGGTATATCACCCGGGCTATTTACTTCTCCGCCGACGAGTACATAACGATTGCTATAGGATTCAACAAAAACTGCGATATCAAGTTGTTGAAAATACCGCTTGTAGAGAAGGTACAACTCATTTGTAAGCTTACTTGGAGTTTTACCTGCAGCAGTAACTTCGCCAATGAGCTGTAGAACAATTTTACCATCAGGACGGATAGTCTGTGTTTTATTCAGCTCTGGGGTGTAGAAAAAGCGAATCTCAATGATGTCGCTGGGGCTCAATGTCACTTCATTCTCTCCATATTCAGCAAATGCAATTACAGGAAGCAGAATAAACAATACTAATAGTTTGATCTTCATTTCTCCCCCTTACAGGCTCTAACGTAACGAGGTTAAAAAATTTATTATACCATACAGTTAGAAAACCTATGACATTAATTAAGGTGAGAAAATCTTCGCTCAGTAATTAACAGGAAAAGAATTTACATTTGTGTAATTATAAACTATTGATGAGACAGGTGTAAATAAAAAAATCTGATAGTTTTAGGTTTGAGTACAAAGAGTTTCGGTCGCAACATAACCCTCCTCGGAAACCTTCCGAGATATATAATCAAAGATCTTGTTTTGAAATATGAATATTCTCATATGATTCGAAACGCTTTATATGGTTTACATATTGAAAAGATTCATTATAATTAGCTCTAGATTAATAATTTACTTCTTCAATATTTACGCGAAAGATACAGAGAATTTACTTGAATAAATTAACAAGGAAGAGAACCGATTTAGGAAGAGTGAAAGAATGGCTTACACATTGCAGGGTAATCAGGGAGATTTCGTACTTCGAGATAGTGATTTTCCTCAGCTTCTTCGTCTAGCGATATTCTATGGATGGAAACCAGAGGGAACGAGAAATCCTGAAAATGTTGAGAATGATCGGTGGGACAGAAAGGAGTATCTAAACCGGGAGGGTCAATTTGTCAATAAGACCGACGCTTTTAGATTGAGCAATGCATTGGAACAATCACTTCAGGATATTCCCGATTTTGACTGCAAGGATAAGAATTGGAAAATTGAATTTAAATCTAAATGTGTTGACGAAAGCAATCAAAAAAGAAAGAGTCTTCAAAATCTGATAAAATACTTTTCAGGTAAAGACAAACATAAGATAAAAGAATTTATAGATTACGCAAACAGGGATGGCTTTAAGATCTGCTGACCATTATATAAAATCATTCTCGTTTGTCCGTCAGTCTGCACCTCGAACAAGTTGATTGAAAAAAGCCTTCAAGTAACAACCTCATTTTGGTATTGACAAAGCAACCGCTATATGATATCCGTAATGAATACCTTTGAAAAGAGAGGAAGCCATGCGTTTACGAAAAAAGGACGGTTCGAAATGGTCACATGCAAGAGTCATGATTGCAGTTTTGAGCAGTCTCATTGTATGTGCTCTCCTGTTCATCAGTTGCAGCAGTACAGGGGCGTGCGTCGGTACCGGAGGAATTGTGGACGAATGTAAAGAAGATTGGGATAAAGATGAATGTCAGGAATGGGATGATTTGGAGGTTAACGACGCTAACTGGAGTTGGCATCGGGGAGATTCATGTGACGATCGCGGTTATTCTGTAAAGTGTCCCGACGGAAGCTTCGTAAAGTCTGCGAGTGATTGCTAAAAGCTCCATAAATGAATTGATAATTCAAATTAAATAAGAAGTGGTGACAAAAGCCTTTATACTGACCAGGCCTGCATTACCTTTAAAGGAAGCTTTACAAAAATGTCTATAACAAGAAAGTTGTTGAAGATTGGAGGAGCTGCTATCGTCCTGTTAGCAATCGGTTTTGCTTCGGGATTCTATGCACACATGCCCATAGTCAGGGGGATTAGGCAATTCAAGCAAGCAAGGGCATATAGAATCGAGCAGCAGAATCTCACCGAAAAATTTCTGAATAAACAAGCTCCAGCAATAACAGCAGTGACACTGGACGGTGAGATGTGGAGTTTGCAGGAACAGCAGGACAAGGTGATTCTCGTCTTTTTCTGGGCAAGCTTCTGTAAATACTCGCGGGCTGCTGTACCCGATATGCAGAGTATCTATGACGACTATAACGAACGTGAAGACTTTGAGATGATTGGAATATCCCTCGATTCGGATAGGGATAAATTGGAGAGTTATGTGGCAGAAAAGGGAATTGCCTGGACTAATCTCTATGAAGATGGTAAGGGATGGGATAATAGCGTCTCACGTGCCTACGATGTTCACAGTATACCCTCTGCGTGGATAATTGATAGAGGGGGTATCGTCAGGGGGTTTCGACTTAATAGTGAGGAAATAGAAGAAACGCTGACAGCCATGTTTAATGGTGAAAGAGTAGATAGGGTTGATATGCGCACAAGAAAGCCCAAAAAGAAAACAAAGGAACAAACCTCAGGCTGCACAAGTTGAAATAGATCTTTGAGTTAAGATCACATTCCAGTTTTTACTTCTCATTATTATTCTCCCTATTTCAATAAGATACAGTGTATGGATCCTATAAGGAAAAAATATAGGATTTTTGAATAGATCGACATTATACGGAAAAAAGGGAGAAATAGAAAATAATTCTTGTTGAATTTTGTTTTTATTGTTAATATATAGTTTAAAGAGAAATAAAACGAAATCGATAAAAGGGCTCAAATAAGTTCTAAAATTCTTTAATTTCTTGCTTAGCTACTATTAAATCATTGAGCACATTTATTTAAATTTATACTTGCCTTATTCACTTTTGCGGCTTATATAAATTATGTAAACATCAATATACTAAACTTATAAGTTTTACACCTTTGTTACCCCCGGTTTTCCTCCTTTCTCCGGGGGTACTTTTTTAACCCTTCTGAATTACAGTAATTTGCTCTGAATCTTCGCTGCCTTGACAGTATTTTTCATGAGCATCATATTGGTAATTGCACCAACGCCTCCTGGTACCGGTGTTATCTTCGATGCTTTTTCCTTGACCGAGTCGAATTCGACATCGCCCACAGTCTTCGTCTTTGGTTTTCCCTTTTCGTTGAGTACGGGATTACCGTTCTCGTCCAGCACCTTTACTCGATTGATGCCAACATCAATAACAAAGGCCCCCTCCTTGATGTGATCCTTTGTAATAAGCCCTGCCTTCCCAGCAGCTACTACAAGGATATCGGCAACAGTTGTATGTTTTTCAAGATTTCCCGCCATTGAGGTAAAGATGTGGGTCGTTGTAGTTGTTGAATTCCGGTTCAAACAGAGAATGGATATCGGTTTCCCAACGATGTTTGAATGACCAACTATGCAGATCTCGGCACCCTCAAAGTTTACCCTTTCCCGGTCCATGATCTCGATGCATGCTGCGGGTGTAGCAGGTGCAAATGTAATTTCACCAAGAGTCAGCTTGCCCATGTTGAAAGGATGAAAACAATCTATATCCTTGTTCAGATCTATAGAGTTGATAATTGCATAATCCGATATATGTTCCGGAAAAGGTCGCAGTGGTAATATACCACTCACCTTTTTGTTGAAATTGAGCTCCTTCACTATTCTGACAACATCCTCTTCGGTTGTTTCAACCTGTGGATGGGCATCAGTATACTCCACACCCATCTCATTACAAAACTTCTCAACCTGTCCCCGGTACATCCGTGCACCAAAATCATCGCCAACCATTACTGTTGCAATGCCCACGGTAATTCCCTTTGCATTTAGCTTATTAATTTCTTTCTTCAGCTCCACTTTCAGCTCTTCTGCTATTGCGACACAATCAATTACCCTCGCACTCACTTGTTACCTCCGTTATCTCCATTAAGATTTTTACTCATAGACCAAAATTTATTTAAAGTACAAGACTGCCCACCGGTTCATGCTTACGGGGGACAGTCTCTTATTCAGCTTTGTTGTAAAACAAAAACTTCGGGTGTCTCTACCTTATCACTTGGACATTAGTTTTTCAAGTACGTATGATAAAGCCTCTTCCTTTATCTCTTTTATCTCGTCCAGAATAACTCCCAATTTTTTCTCCCTATTTCGGACGTAATCTTTATTTTTCATCCAGCTAAAGTTTATTCTCACGTTTATCATACCTCCAATCGCAGCTGCTTCGGCAAAAAGAGCTGCAATCGCACCATCGGAAATCGCCATTTCGTTTCCCTTTTTCAGTACCACACGAGCCAGGTTTGCAACCTCGAGACTTTTTTCCATAATGGAGAAAGGCACTTCACTTGCCGTTACCAATCCTCTTTCAATAGCTTCAGCTCGTATTAATTTTTCTTTCTCTGTATTCTTTGGAAGCTTGAAGGCATTGGCAGCATCGTCAAACGCTTCTGTATCTTTTTGAAGGAGATCAAGCATGTCTTCCTTCAACTGTTTTGCTTTTGAAAGAATCTCTTCCATTTCCGGTTTAACCTTCTCATAGCCTTTTTTATTTACAGTCAGTGCGGCAAGCATTCCCGCAAGACTTGCGGCTGTTGCACCAATCAGTGCTGATGCGCTTCCACCTCCCGGTTCAGGGCTATCAGAGCACAGTTTATCAAGAAAATCACGCAGCGGCTTGTCTGGGTACATGAAATATCCCCCTCCATGCTGATTGAGCTGACAATCATGTAATTCAGCACACATATAATACTGACAAATTGACCATTTGTTAAATAATTAGTCCCTACTACCGGGCTATAATTGGAAACATTAGTATAAAGAGTAGCATGACTGTATGTGAATTGATTTGGTAAAAAGATCCTTGACAAAACAGAGTAATTTCATAAGATATCCAAATCCAGACTTTATTATATGTGTTTATGGCTGAATTATGGAGTCATATATAGAGTTGAAATCAAAGCTCCTGGTCGATGGAATCATTGCTGAAGAGCAATGTTTAGCGGGGCTTGGGAACCAGTACAAAGAACAAAACCATGGTTTGTTCGGCTGGGATTTTGAAGATCACTACGGTACACTCCTCCCCGATGATTTTCTCCTGCCCGATGGAACGGTCGTTCAATTTCGAATGAACTCTCGCTCACCGTTTCGTGTGAAGCTCGTTGATAGTGAAATGAAACTCTACCACCATAATGAAGAGCTGTGTTCCATACAGTGGATTATGCGACCAGATTTCTACTTTAAAACCACCTCCCAAGGTGTTGAGATGGTCAAAATTGGTCAAATTGGGGGAGAGGATTGTCTGTTTTTTTGCTATCAAAACTACTGTTCGCATTTCAGCAGGCACAAGGAATGTCTTTTTTGTAATCTGGTTTCGACGAGTAAAACCTACGATTCAGTGTTAAAAAAGAAGGAGGTCGATGCAATCGGTGAGGTTGCAGAGACAGCGTGGAAAGAGGGAATGGTGAATCATGTGCTTCTCACGGGGGGCTGTTTCAACTATGAAAAGGAAACTCGTCTGGTAGCTGATATTATCAATTCGATTCGCAGACACACCGGATTTGATAGGATTCAAGGTACCATACTTCCTTCACCAGCGAAAGGTGATGCTATCAAAAGGTATCACGATACTGGAATAGGGGCTATCGGTTACAGTATGGAGATCTGGGATGAGAGGCTTTATACTGCAGTATGTCCAGGTAAGTCTGAGTCAACCTCACATAAGGAGTTTGTTCAATCGATACAGTCAGCAGTTGCTATTTTTGGTGCTGGCAATGTATATGGGGTATTTGTCATGGGCTTGGAACCAAAGGATACCTTTCTTGAAGGCGTAAGGGCTTTGACTGAGATTGGTGCGAATATAGTACCGTTCGTGTGGTCACCAAATCCAGGTTCCAGGTTATATGGGCACAGGGCCCCAGAAGCGCAGTGGTATATGGATGTCATTAATGAAGCTGCGGAGATCGTTGAAGAGAGCGGTTTGCCTACTGGTACGGAAAATCACTGTTACCGCTGTGACGGAAACTCTCTGCTGCATGATGCTCTAAGAGGCGGTGTAGACCTTTAAATCCAGGTTAAAGGAAAAATTATGAATCGGGTAAGATATATAATGCTGCCAATTTTATTAGCACTTATTTTTTCAATATTTTCTTTTATACAACTATTGGCGGACAGCAGTGATGCATGCATAGCATGCCATCAAATAAATTCGCCGGCCATGGTCATGGAATGGGAGTTTTCCAGACATGGAGAATCGAATATAGGGTGTCTTGAGTGCCACGAGACGCAGAGTGATGATGTGGATGCATGGTCGCACATGGGATACTCTGTATCGCCTATTGTAACTCCGAAGAACTGTGCAAAGTGCCAAAAACGGGAATTCGAGGAATTCTCAAGGAGTCATCATGCAAAAGCTGGTGAAATAATCGCAAGTCTCGATAACGTTCTTGCAGAAAAAGCGGCTGGAATGCCCGGGAATATTGCCGATGCGGTAAACGGTTGCTGGCAATGTCACGGCAGTATAATCAAATACCTCAGGGATGATAACGGGAAGATAATTCGCAAAGGAAGAGATAAAAAGCCTACAATCGATCCCGACACATGGCCAAACAGTGGTATGGGGAGACTCAATCCCGACGGATCAAAAGGTGCGTGCCACTCATGTCATTCGCGACATGCTTTTCAGGCAAAACTTTCGCGATCACCTGAAAATTGCGGTAAATGCCATATGGGTCCAGATCACCCTCAGATAGAAATATACAATGAATCGAAACATGGAATTGCCTTCTATGCCAATCGAGAGCGTATGGCTCTTGACAAAAAGGGCGACTGGGTTCTTGGACGGGATTATTCTGCAGCACCGACCTGTTCATCCTGCCATATCAGCAGTTACATGAAACCAAACGGCCGTTTTGTGGGAAATACCCACGATGTAGGTGAGAGGATTAGCTGGACTCTGCGACCTGTAATAAGTACGAAGCTGAATCTCGTTATTTATGAGGACGGATATAAAGAGGATTATCCTGAAACCAGACCAATTCCCAAGATTGGTGCCGGGGTTGAAACAATAGAAAAGATGGTGGAAAATGACACCCTTGTCAGCAAGAAGGTGAGGCGTCGCGTACGTGAAATCGTCACATGGCAGCAGAGACGGGAAAAGATGAAAGGTGCCTGCCTCAACTGCCACAACGATACATATGTGGATAATTTTTACAAGCAGTTCGATGATCTGGTAGTCCTCTATAACGATAAATTCGCCCGTGTTGCGCAACAATTCATGAACGAACTCACGGAGGACCAAGTCTTGAACCCAGATGCACCCTTCGAGCACAAGGTGCAGTGGGTGTTCTGGGAGCTCTGGCATCATGAGGGACGTCGCGCACGCCACGGGGCCAGCATGATGGGTCCTGATTTCACTCATTGGCATGGTATGTATGAGGTGGCAAAGCATTTTTATCTTGAATTTTTGCCTGAGGTGATAAATGCAGCTGCTTTAAAGGGACCAGCAATGAAACGCAAATACGAGCAAAAGGTTCAGGCGCTTCTAGCGCAAGAAGAGCATTTGTGGTTAAAGGGCCTGAGTCCTGAGGAAGCCGCAAAACTGCGCGAGACCTACAGTGAACGATACGATCAGTGAAAAGGATACTGCGCGCTACGGATATCGGTGGGCTATATTAGTTTTGTCCTATATCTGTATGCTCGGATTTGCCTTTACCCTGCAATCCATACCGCCTATTCTTACCCTTATTATCAAAGCTCTTGAGCTCAGCCACACTCAGGCAGGACTGCTGATGAGTTTTTTTGCACTACCTCCTATTTTCTTATCCGTTCTCACCGGTTTTTTTTCTGACCGTCTCGGGCCCTATCGCGTCGGAGTCATTTCTTTTATTCTCATGATTACTGGTGAATTGATATTTGGTTTCAGTAATACGTTTATTCAGGCAGGGGTCGCCAGAGTCATTGCAGGAATCGGAGCTTCAACAATCGCAATCGTGTCGGCTCAGATCGTATCGCGGTGGTTTCGGGGGCGTGAGATTGGAACTGCAATGGGTATATACAACACTGCAATGCCGGTCGGTACAATCACCTGTTTTACAGCATTTGGACGGATCGGTGAGAGACTGGGATGGAGGATGCCAATTTTTATCACTTTGGCGGTAAGTGTGGCAGGGCTCATAGCATTTCTGGCAATGTATAGATCTGTTCCCGGAGGTCCTTCAGGAGTAATCCCTGAAAAGGGAAAGGGCAATACACGATTATTGTCGAGCTTCCTCGGGATTGGAATTCCGGTCTGGTCCATTGGACTGTGCTGGATGTGGTTTAATGCAGCAGTGATATCCTTTTCGACATTCGCTCCTGACTATTTTGTCATACGAGGGTACAGTATTGGCAGTGCAGGAATTCTTGTAAGCCTCCTTATGTGGGGTTCTCTCATTTTGAGCCCGATCATTGGACGTTTGGTTGACAGATTTGGGAACAACGAAGTTTTCATTGGTCTGGGAGGGATTCTATTGACGATCTCTCTTTTTCTCGTCATCAGAGTAGAGACCGTTCTGTTGCCAATGGTATTGATGTCTTTTGCAGTAGCATTTGTTCCTGCCCCTGTCTTTGCATTCCCATCGAAACTCTTAAGGCCGGAGAATTTAGGCCTGGTATTCGGGATTTATTTTATGATGTCGAGCCTCGGGATGTTTTTCGGTCCCTACCTGGCAGGTTTCGTAAAGGACAGCACAGGTAATTATGGTGCAAGTTTTATTTCTTTATCTTTTCTCGCACTCCTTATCACCTTCACTGTAATTGTGTTAAGAATAATGCTGAAGAGAAAAACTGCTTAACAGACCATTCAGCTTTTTCTCACTATCTGCTTTAAAAGATCGTTGAATATGAAATGATGGAATGGAAAAAGAATATACCAATAGATCCTTCCAAGAAGACGATGGGTGTGAAAGTAAGGTGCAACGGAGAGCCTATTTCGATTCCCTTCTTTGGTGATGGTAAAATCGAGCCAGGCTTTTCCGGGCATCTTCATTTCAGCTCGTAAAAGCAGTCGTTTATTGAGCTTGATGTCCTCAATACGCCAGAAATCAATAACATCGTTAATTTTTAAACTTTTCCGACTCCTCCTTCCACGCGCTGTTCCTACGCCGCGAACTATTTTATCAATCATTCCGCGAATACTCCACATCCAGTTGCTCTTAAACCATCCCTCCTTTCCGCCGATGTTACATATCGATTGGAATAGGGACGACGGGTCTTTATCGGTCAAGAGTGAGTACTTCGTAGTGTAAGTTATGTCATCATCGATTTCATGAAGTCTCAGTTCGAGCTCATGTGCAGGCGGGTAGGCGCCTGACCATCGTGTACGCACATCGTCTCTCTCTTCACGCGACATTGCCGCGACAATCGCCTCCTTATAAGTCAGGAGCCTTATGGGAATGATTTCTTTTATTGTATTGTTCCTGCACACGACCTCGTTTTTCAATCCTTCCATAAGTGCTGCAGTAATTGGTGCAGGTACAGGCGTCAGGAGACCTGCAAAGTATGAGTATATTCGGATATGGGATATGAAAAATCGAAAATATAGTCTCCTTTTGTTCAGCATTTCGGCAAACATCTTTATCATCAACTGGTATGAAAGGATATCGGGTCCGCCAATATCAAAAGAGCTGCCCGAAGTTTGGGGAATCTCTAAAACACCGACAAGGTATTTGATAACATCCCTGATTGCAATGGGTTGACAGTTGTTTGTCGCCCAGCGCGGGATCGGAAGAATGGGAAGTCTTCGAACCAAATATTGAATTATTTCATATGAAGCACTGCCTGATCCGATGATTATCGCGGCTCTGAGTACGGTCACCGGAACGGTTCCACGTTTCAACTCCTCAGCAACTTTGATGCGACTGGCAAGGTGCAACGAGAGATTTGAAGTGATATCACCGAGCCCTCCAAGATAGATGATCCGCTTGATCCTTTTTTCTTTTGCAACTGCTCGGAAGTTTATGGCAGCTCTTATCTCAGCTGACATGAAGTCCTCAGGTCCTAAGAGCAGAGAGTGGATTAGGTAGTATAAAGTGTCGATACCGTCAAGGGCCCTTCTCAGGCTTGACATATCAAATGCATCTGCTACTACAACCTCTGCCCCGGGCCACATCGTCTCGTATTCGGAAGAGCGTGCTCGAAGCATGATTCTGACTTTGTATCCTCTTGCCAATAGTTCAGGTACGAGCCGCCCACCTATGTAGCCTGATGCACCGGTGACCAGTATTTTACCGATACTCTGTTGCGGTTTAGTCGGTAAGTCATGACAGAATAGGTCACTCTCTTTTTCCATATGAACAGATTTATTGCTACCCATAACATGATTGCTCATAGCTGCATAGTACAATAACTGAAAGAGGTATGTCGGTCAAGTATCAGGGGCACTATGATTTAATAAGAAGATAAGATAAAAATTGTCATTTTATTAAATTTGTTTGTTTTTATATTATCGATCATTACAATTAATAAAAATTAGCGTTGACGAATTAATCTTATAAGATTTATTTTATTAATAACAAATATTATAAATGGTTGAACATTCGAAAATTATCCATAAGGGGTTCGTGAGGTGACAGTTACGCTAAACGGGAAAGCTGTGTATGCCCGGGAGGATCAAACAATACTGGAAGTTGCAAGAGAGAACGGTGTGTACATCCCCACTCTCTGTTATCACCGAGAACTATCCGGGATGAGCATTTGCAGGGTCTGTAACGTGGAGGTGAAAAACCTCGAAAGACTGCAACCGGCATGTGTTACAAGGGTTAGAGTAGATATGGAAATTGAAACCAATTCGCCCAGGGTGCTGCAGTCCAGAAAGACTAATATTAAATTGATACTTGCAAATCATGCGGATAACTGTCTTGTATGTGATGCTGCGAATCTCTGTGAATTGAGGAAAGTGGCTGCAGAAGCTGGCATTGCAAACAGCTACTTCATTAAGAGCAGAACCCCTCGCATGATCGATCACTGTCATCCCTATATTCAGCGTGACCTCTCCAAGTGCATTCTCTGCCGGCGCTGCGTGCGGGCATGCAGGGAATTGGCACAGCAGGACATGTGGACTGTTGCACATCGTGGACATGATACACTCATTGTTGTGAATGATGATGCAGACTTCGACAAATCGTACTGCAAGGACTGTACTATCTGCGCAGATGTTT
>CAYFYU010000024.1:31652-46275 GCA_964347455.1 uncultured Spirochaetota bacterium
GAAAAGGAAACATGTGTGTTCTCAAGGGTAGCCGATGGACACTGATATAATATCCGAGCTGAAAAAGGCCCGGGAAGATCGGGGTACTCTGAGCTCCAGCGACATCGTTGAAATCGGTAAAAAACACGGTAAATCAGTTGCAGAAATGTACTCGATTGCAACTTTCTATACCGAAACGGTGCCAAAGAGTCGAGGCAGCTACAGGATCAACCTCTGCAAGAGCCTTCCCTGCAGTATGAAAAAAATGGAGGATATACTCAAATTTTTACAGACGGAGCTGCAGATTGACCCGGGGGGTGTAACAGATGACGGGATGTTTTCACTCCATCTGGTTAACTGCATCGGTGCATGTGATCGTGCACCCGCAATGCTCATCAATGAAACACTCTACAGTGATCTAACCACCCTAAAGGTTAAAAATATTCTGGAAGGTTTGAGGAAGGATAGAGGTGCCTGAGATAACGATTCTAAAAAAATTTATAGAGAAGCGAATCGACAGCGTCGAGAAGTACAGAGAGCTTGGTGGACTCCGGGGGCTTGAGTTAGCGAAAAATAGGAAAAAAGAGGATATCGTCGAAGAGGTAAAGCGCTCCGAACTCAGGGGAAGAGCAGGTGCTGGATTTTCAACAGGTTTCAAGCTGGAAATGGGTCTTTTAAACTTTGGACGAGAGAAATACATTATCTGCAATGCAGATGAAGGTGAGGTGGGTACATTCAAAGATAGAGAGCTTTTGAAGAACTGCCCCTATCTGGTTTTGGAAGGTCTGTGCATTGCAGGGTTGGCCATAGGCGCTGGTCAAGGGTACATATACCTGCGGGATGAGTATACATACATGAGGGAGGACATTGAAAAAGCGATCCAGGAATTGGAACGATCGGTCCTACAATCATTAGGGCTCACCTTTAAGATCATACTCCGAATGGGAGCAGGGGCCTATATCTGCGGTGAGGAAACATCACTCATCGAATCTGTTGAGGAGAAGAGAGGCGAACCTAGACTCAAGCCTCCTTTTCCACCACAGGCTGGACTGTTTCAATTACCCACAATCATCATCAATGTCGAAACACTCTCAAATCTCCCCTGGATAATGGTGAATGGGGCAGAGGCCTTTTCGCAGATCGGAACAGAAAAGAGCAAGGGAACGAAGCTGTTTTCAGTATCCGGGGATGTGAAAAACCCGGGGGTATATGAGCTTCCTATGGGCGTTAAACTCCGGGTACTCATCGAAGAATACGCCGGTGCGGAGAATGTGAAAGCAGTTCAGGTGGGAGGAGCTTCGGGAAGGATCGTTGCCGGAGACGATCTAGATAGATCCCTCTGTTTTGAGGATGTACTCGGCGCAGGTGGAGTCATTGTTTTCGATAAATCGAGAAGTATGGTTGAATCCATGCGTGAGACAATGGCTTTTTTTATGGAAGAATCGTGCGGAAAGTGTACGCCCTGCAGAGAGGGAAATTGGGTACTTCATGAAATTCTTGATAGAATGTGTAGGGGGAAGGGCAGAAATGGGGATATTCAGGAGATGAGGGAAATTGCCTCGGCTATGATGGATACTGCCTTCTGCGGTTTGGGGACAACCGCACCAACGAGTCTGCTCGATTCCCTGGATTTATTTGAGGAAGAGTTTAATCTGGCACTGGCAGTTTAGGTGGGAGGGCAAAGTATGAGAAGTGTAACCAAATCAAAGGATACCGATACAATTTTGGAGAGCCTGACAAAATTTTCCAAAATATATATTATCGGATGTGGAACATGCGCTACGATGTGTAAAACAGGTGGTGTGAGCGAGGTTTTGCAGATGTCGGAATTTCTGCAAAGTAATGGCAAAGAGATTGTTGGCTGGACCGTCATTCCAACAGCATGTGATGTTTTGTCTCATGAAATAATGAAACAGGAGAGCGAAAGGATCGATCGTGCAGATGCTATTCTTGAGATGAGCTGCGGATATGGTAATCAGCAGATTGCAGATGGGACCCAGAAGCCCGTCCTTCCGGCAAACGACACCGTTTCTATGAGCAGGGAGTTTCCAGAGGGAAAATATATTTCAGCCTGCATGCAGTGCGGTGAGTGTCTGCTTGGTGTTACTGCAAGTATCTGTCCCATGATACTCTGTCCCAAAACCATGGGGAATGGACCTTGTGGGGGTACTGACAAAGGAAAATGTGAGGTTGACAAAAATAAGGACTGTGCTTGGACACTTGTTTACAACCGGCTCGAAGCTCAGGGAAGGTTGGATGAACTACGGAAATACCAACCTCCAAAAGATTATGAAAAGGCATTGAAGCCTTATGTATACAGTATTGATGAGGATTAAAAGGTGGAAAGTATGGTGGAAAATACTTTTAAGAAAAAGCTCGAGTCAGGACAGTTTGTCGTTACTGCTGAGGTAGGTCCTCCAAAGGGTGTGGTTCTGAATGAGATGAAGGAGAACATTGATCTGCTCGTCCAGAAAGTTGATGCACTGAATGTAACTGATAATCAGAGCTCTGTAATGAAATACCCCTCCATTGGTGGTTGTATCGAAATTCTAAAAGCAGGAGGCTTGCCGATCCTGCAGATGACCTGCAGAGATAGAAACAGAATGGCTCTAGAATCGGATCTTCTACTTGCCTGTAGCCTCGGTATTCAGAATGTTCTCGCACTTACGGGTGATGCAATAACCGTTGGAGATCACCCGCAGGCAAAGCCGGTTTTTGATCTGGATTCGGTTCAATTGATAGATGTAATGAATCACCTCTGCAATGGTGTCGATATCGGAAACAATAATATTGAGGGAGAATCAGATACGTTTCCGGTATTTTACCCTGGAGCAATTGTGACTCCTGAGGCAGAGCCAATCGGTCCGCAGTTGATAAAGTTCGAAAAAAAGGTTAGGATAGGTGCCAAATTCTTCCAGACACAGGCCATTTACGATCTTGAGAAATTTAAAAAATTCATTGAATTCGCACGCCAGTTTGATGTTAAAATTCTTGCCGGTATCGTTCTTCTCACAGGCGCAGGTATGGCTAAGTATATGAACAAGAACGTTCCGGGAATCTTTGTACCCCAGGATCTGATTGATGAGTTGACTCAGGCGGGTAAAGAGAAACAACTGGAAAAAGGTGTTGAAATTGCGGGTAGAATGATACGAGAAATTAAGAATGAAAAGCTCGCAGACGGTGTTCACATAATGGCAATAGGTAAAGAACGTCTTGTTCCCTCTATCCTCAAAGCCGCGGGATTGGACCGAATATCTAGTCTAAAATCCTGAGGCGTACCCCAAAAAGATCTTTACAAAAAAGATTTGTAAGGTAATATTGGGACGTCCCAACATTTTTCCTCAGCTATAAATCCGGAGGCGTAAATTAACATGACAGCGGCAGGTAAGATTATGGTGATTGAGGACGACGTTGATACAACTAATATAGTTAGAATGATCCTAGAATCGGAGGGTTATGAGGTCATTCACTCCCCAAACGGAGAACAGGCAAAGGGGATGGTGGATTCGGAAAAGCCTGATTTATTAATTCTCGATGTCATGATGCCCAAATTGGATGGATTTTCCTTCTATTCATGGCTCAGGTCGAAGGAAGGGCACAGGAATATACCGGTTGTTCTATTAACCTCCGTTTCAAAGCATATCTATGAATCAAAGCACTCCCACGCGGAAATGATGCACACCGATGTTGACGAATATCTGGAAAAGCCGGTGAAGCCTGAGATTTTACTTGAAATTATAAGGCGATTGCTGAAAAGGTGAAGCTCCGCCAGCAGGCGTTTAAATAAAGTAATAGAACTTTGTATGGATTGTATCGTTTAATAAAGGTCTCTATTTTCCAGCTCATGAATGAACAGCTTGAAGTTTGTTCCCTTTCCGGGAGAGGAATCGATTTCTATTTTCCCGTTGTGCTTGCGCATAATGTCGGCCACGGTAGGTAAGCCCAATCCCGACCCGATACCTGGTTTAGAGGTTTCAAAGATTTCAAACATCTCTGCCTTTGTTTTTTCATTCATTCCCCGTCCATTATCAGAAATGCTGAGTAAGAGCTCTTTTCTTCCGATTCTTTTGGTGGAGATTGTTACTGCTCCTTCACTTAGTGGGCAGCTGTCGAAAGCGTTTGTAATGAGATTAATAAGGCAGCGATATATACCCTGTGCATCAAATGAACAGGGATCAACTTTTTTTCCCAGTATCATTTTCAGTGTAATAGCGCGTGCCTTTGCCTCTTCCTGAAACAATTCGACTGTATGTCGAACAAGGCCGTTGAGTTCAGTTTCATGCATATCTTCATGGTCAGTGGGTTTGTAGGTAAGAACATCGATGGATAGGTTCGCGAGATTTTCAATATGTCTATCGAGGATCTCCCATGCTGCTCCTATGTCCCTTACATTTTTGCTCTCAATTGCCCTCTTGATAATAAATGAGCTTCCACGCAAGGCATGGGCAATGTTCTTGATGCAGTGTGAAAGCCCAGCTATGGTCTCGCCGATTGATGCGAGCCTGAGAGCTGAAAAGCTCTGCTGGAGAAATTTTTGTTTGTCGATGGCGAGCGCAACCTGATTTGCATAGGTGCGCATGAACCATTCATCGTCGGCGGAAAAGTATCCCTTTTTTGCATTCGCCGCGGTTATTACACCGATAATCCTTTTTTCAAAGTCCTGAACAGGGACTGCGATCAGGGAATGAGTTTCGCAATTGCACTGCTGATCGAACGAAGTATTGAAAGGTGGTGGTTTTTGATCTTTTGATGACTCCTCAATATTTTCTACATTTACAACTCGATTATGAGCGGCTGCATAACCAACCGCACTATTATCATCGATGTCAATGGATACCTGCATCCTGTTTCCACGTAAAGTAAACGTACCATTAAGTGCAGGTGGATCACCCTTAACCAGAAATACGATACTTCGCTGAGCACCTGTTATCTTACGGGCCTCTGAGGTGATTTCATCAATGGTTTTGAAAAGGTCGAAATGGGAGTGGAGTCTGTTGTTAATCTCGATGAGGTGTTCCATCTGAGAAATTTTAGAATGAAGAGCCTGCGTTGCATGGACGCCTTGGGCGAGTTTAAAGAGTTGAAAATCTTCACCCTCTTCTCTATTGACCAGATGAAAAAACCCACAGGAAAAACAGATCTTCTTTTTTTCAACAAAATGCTCCATTGGTTTATTAAAACAGGGCGTATTCGATACAGTCCAGCAAATCCGACCGGCATTTTTCCCACTGTTTACCATGTCGCTGGTATCGTCTGTAACAACTGGACAGGGATGTTTACTACCGGGCCCATGGGTGCACCTAATGAAATCCCAACAGTTAAGCTTTTTTGTATATTTTTTCACTTTCATTCGCTAATAAAAAGGTTTGGTTTGCCCTATTTCCGGATCATTTTTGGGATGGTATCCAAAAGAACTTCAGGTTTAAGAGGTTTTTCAAGAAACTCGTCTGCATCAGCGCTCATAACGCCTTTCAATGGATATTTAGAGTCGTATATATGTTGAGCTACTGCAGACAAAAGAATTACTGGTATTTTATCAAAGTCCGATTTTTCTCTGAGCCATTTAAGAAATGCAAATCCGTCCATTTCAGGCATCATAATATCTAAAATAATAAGATCTATTGTCTCCTTTCCAATTTTCTCCTTGGCTTCTTTTCCGTTCATCGAAGTGACAACCTCATATCCCTCTGGTTCGAGCGTCATCTTGATCAATTTGGCTTCGTCGATATTGTCCTCAATAACCATGATCTTCGCTTTTGCAGCCATTGTCTTCTCCCTCCTTATGATATTACGGGTCTTGGATAGAGCCCTGCCCTTTCAATGATTTCTGGCACCTTATGTTCCCACTCTATCGCTTGAAGATGAACCCCTCTGACACCAGGAATTTTCTTTACCAATTTTATCAATTCCACAGTTATTTTTATACCCTCTTCTGCCTGATTTTTAGAAGCCTGTTTTTTATCTTCCCCCGCGGCAAGCTTGGCCTTCTCCATCCTTTTTATGAGGCTTTCCGGAACAGTTACTCCTGCAACCGAGCTATTCATGTATTTCAACATCCCCAGATTCTTTGGGACGATAATACCTGCCAGTATGGCAGTTTTTTTATGGAGTCCCATATCAACTATGAGTTTCATCTGTTCTTTGAACAACTCTACATCGTAGACACCCTGGGTCTGGATGAAATCTGCACCGGCATCAACTTTCTTTTTGAGACGAAACGGCCGAATTTCAACTGGGTCACCTCCCTGCTGTATTCCATCATCCCGAAGACCTTTGAGAATGGCGACAAGCTGAATGGAATCGATATCATAGACATTCTTGGCTCCGGGATGCCCTTTCAATCTCCCCACGGCTCCAAAAGACTGATGGTCCCCTGCGATACATAGACAGTTCTTGATACCGAGTGCAGCTGCCCCCAGTATATCCGATTGGATAGCAAGCCGGTTGCGATCCCGGCAGGTCATCTGCATGACCGGTTCAAGTCCCTCTTTCATAATTAACTCGGCCGAGGCGATACTCGACATTCGTACAACACCTGTTTGGTTATCGGTGATGTTGAATGCATCGGCGTAACCCTTCAGCAATTTCGCCTTTTCCAGGACAACATCTGCATTGCTGTCCATTGGAGGTCCAAGTTCTGCCGTTACGGCAAACTTTCCTGCATTCAGTACTTTTTCAAGGTTGCTCCCGCTCTTCATGTTTATTCCTCAGCTTCCTGGGCCTCTTCGTGGATTACCCGCCGCGGTCCACCGGCATGTGATGTGGACCAATCTCGCGGAGGGATGAGCTCGGACAGGCGGTCCAGAGTGCCCATTTTATTCATCCGTTTGACAATGAGACTCCATCCGCAATCAACATCGGGACTGATCTCGCATTTACCATCTGTGCTTCCCCCGCAGGGTCCGTTGAGAATGGATTTCGAGCACCGTGCGATGGGGCATATACCGCCGGTTATGTCGAGTATGCAGTTGCCACAACCAGCGCACATCTCAACCCAGACACCAGGTTCAATAGCTGCACCGAAAAACTTTGTATCGACTCCTGGAAACACAAGAACCGTTTCGAGTTTTTCGGAGAGAAAATTGACGCCCACACCGCACCCGAGGGAGAGAACTGCCTCTATTTTTTCATCCTGCACCTTTTGGACGATTTGTTCTGCAAACTCTGGTTCACACTGGCGGGTAATGCAGTCCTCAACTATTTCGATTTCCTTGTCCTCTTTGAGGAAGGCGATCCGTAAACCGGTTGCCACAACCTTCACCTCTGCCTCTCCACCGGCAAGACAGACCGTGGTGCAGGTCCCGCACCCGACGATGAGAATTTTTTTATAATTCTCTACGAAGGATTTGATTTCAGATAAAGGCTTCCTTTCAGCTACAATCATCGTTTTACTCTCATTGTTGAATTTTAAATGTTTTGCAACTTATTACTCTTTATTTATTTTTTTTGAATGTTCAAGACTCGTCTTTTGCTCCCCTAAAATACTTAACTTTCTCTTTGAGATTTCCCAGAATGAGTTCCAGGATACTTCTGCCGACCCTTCAGTTTTCCAGAAGTCGATGGTCTCATCCTCAAGCCCTATCTCAGCCAGCACATCCTTCGCTTTGCGAATCGTTCTTTCAAGCCGTGTCTCGGCTGTTGGATAGAGACATTCGCCATCGCTGCATCCAATGATGACCACACCGTCGGCACCGAGTTCGAAAGGTGAAAGTATATCGAGTACACTGAGTCTGGCTACACAGGGGACCATTACTCTGAAGATTCCCGTCTCCTCGTAATCTTTTGATTTTTCCGAAATGTAGCCCCTGCTCGTTACCTCAAATAAACAGCAATAGGAGATAATAAAGGGCCATGGGACCTTGTCCAATGGTATTGCCCTTAACTTATCCTTGAGCTCATCCTTCATCTGGTTGGTTCCGAATCGTTTCAAAGCTATGGCTGCTGCAGGGCACTGTGCTGCACAGAGGCCACAGGCCTGACACTTTTCCTGAGGCATAATAGCGGTATTTTCAACCGTTGCCACACCAAACGGACATATCCTCACACAGGTCAGACAGGCTGCACATTTTTCCTCGTCCGCGAGGGCTCCTGTCGTGCATGCAATACAGCGTTTTGCTTCGGCAAGGGCCTCTGCCTCAGTAAAGCCCCGATCAATTTCAACGAAATCTTTAATCCTCTTTTTTGGTGAAACCAACTTTACCCGTACGGGCTTTCGTTTTTTTATCTTTTCGACAGTTTCATCGGGAAGTTCTCCAAGTGCTGGCAATTCGGTAAAGGGTTGCTCCAGAAGGCTCCCCTTTTCGAGGTAATGAGCGATAGCCAGAGCTGCCCTATGTCCATCACGAACTGCTTCGACCGCTGAACCAGGCCCGGTGAGTACCTCACCGCAGGCAAATACACCCGGCATTGAGGTCGAGTGAGTTTCCCTGCTGCATTCAAGTCGCTCTCCGGGGGCTATTTTTATCTCACTTCCCTGCAGACAGGTAAGGTCTCCTCTCTGTCCGATAGCAATTATAGCGGAGTCTGCCAGCACCGTTGCTGTATCGGAATCATCGAATTGCGGACTGAAGCGGCCCTCATCATCAAATACTCTGGTGCATCGCTTCAACTCCAGACCCTTTATATGTCCATTCTCTGTAAAAATCCTATTGGGTCCCCAGGAATGCATGATTGAGATTCCTTCTTCACTTGCCTCTTCGATTTCCCACTGCCAGGCTGGTATCTCCTCTTCAGATTCCAAACATATCATGGTAACCTTCTCGGCTCCCAACCTCCGCGCAGTACGAGCTACATCGATTGCCACATTGCCTCCACCAATTATAGCAACTCGTTTTCCAACAGACGGAGGACTTGGTGACCGTGCTGTATTGAGAAAGGGAAGGGCAAGTACTATTCCCGCACTGTCTATATCGGGAATATTCAAAGTTCGGCTTTCGGTAAGCCCAGTAGCAATGAGTACAGAGCTAAATCCTTCCTTCATAAGATCCGCAATGGTGAGGTCTCTTCCTATCTCCTGTCCTGTTCGCAGTTCTACACCAAGTGAGACGATATCATCAATATCCTCCAGTACTGCGGAGTATGGGAGCCGGTAACGGGGTATTGCATCCCCTAACAGCCCCCCAGGAGTTTTAGATCGCTCAAAAACTGTAACCCTGTAACCCATTTTTACTAGATCATGTGCTGCGGTCATTCCCGAAGGACCTGATCCGACTATTGCCACCCGCTTTCGCTTCCTTCGAGGAACCTGTCGATTTTCCCGTCTACCAGTGCGGTACTCCGCAGTGTTTTCAACCACGAATCGTTTTAATTTCATGAGTCCTATCGGGGCCTCCACCTTGGTTCTGCGGCAGTTCTGTTCACAGGGATGGTGGCATATCCTTCCGCAAACAGATGAGAAGGGATTTGCATCGAGCAAAAGCTCCAGAGCCTCTTCATACTGACCGTGAATTATGAAATCGACGAGCTGACGATTATCGGTATGAACAGGGCATCCTACGGCGCAGGGAGGATACACAGCAGTGTCATTGTTCTCCTGTAGCATGTGTGCACATCCTTTTCATTTCGGAATAGAGGATGATAGTAACTTTATATGATTACTACAATTAAAATATTTTGCTGTAATTATACATAGATTATTTGAGGAAGCAAAATAAATATCGTCCCTACTCTAATAAATTATTGAGACTCCGAATCAATGATATTATAGCATATTAATAGTGTTGTTACAATAACCAAGGTGTGCAATGCCCGGATTTCCTTAAATAATGCTTTTTTCGGTATTGTAATAGCGCCATAGGAAACGTATTTTATCTTATAAGCTATTTCAGAGTTTCTCTTAATTGTTGGAGGAGTTTTTATGCGTGTCGTCATAACTGGAGGTACAGGTTTGATCGGCAGGGCGTTGGCCGAGAATTTGATCGCCGATGGATATGAGGTGATCATCCTGAGTAGAAATCCCGAAAGAGCACGAAAGATACCCCAAAAAGCTTCGATCGTAAAGTGGGAAGTAGATGGGGACGATTCATGGTTTTCTTGTATTGAAGGGACTGATGCAGTAGTCAATCTTGCTGGTGCAAATATTTCCGGGCATCGATGGTCAGTGGAATACAAGAAAAAAATTCTCGAAAGCAGGATAAATGCCGGGCGTGCAGTTGTTCGTGCAGTGAAAGCTGCAAATAAAAAGCCTCGTGTCCTTGTACAAGCCTCCGGTATAGGATATTACGGTGATCATGGTGATAAGGAAATAACGGAGAAAGATTCGGCTGGAAATAATTTTCTTGCACAGGTAGCCTTGAAATGGGAACCTTCAACCGAAGCGGTCGAGCCCATGGGTGTTCGTCGTGTTATAATACGAACTGGAATGGTGCTGAGCAGGAGGGGTGGGGCTTTGCCATTGATGCAGCTTCCCTATAGATTTTTTATAGGCGGTCCGCTGGGGAGCGGAAAGCAGTGGTGGCCATGGATACACTTGATCGATGAAGTGAGGGCGATTCGCTTTTTGATTGAGAGCAAAGATGGGCGTGGTTCCTACAATCTCGTTGCACCAGGTGTTGTGGCCAACGGAGAATTCAGCAGGATTATAGGGCGTACACTCAGTCGCCCGTCGTACTTTAGTGTGCCCGAGTTCGTGCTTCGTTCTCTTTTTGGTGAAAAGGCGTCAATAATTCTTTTAAGCCAGCGTGCTATACCGGAGCGCTTACTGCGAGAAGGATTCAAATTTACCTTTGAAACACTGGAAGATGCTCTTAAAGATCTGCTGAAATAGAGGAACATTCAGCTCATGTCCGATGGAATAAAAAAATTATTTTCACATGTACCTGATCGGTACGAATTTATCAATCATGTTTTGACCTTTGGCCTCGATAGGAGATGGCGGAAAATAGCAGCGCAAAGGGCCGTATCTGGTGGGGGGGTAAAGTGGATAGATGTTTGTACGGGAACAGGTGAAATGGCTTTCAATCTCCTCAGTCACGCGCCTGAAGAAACGATAGTTTATGCCACCGATTTCTGCTTACCCATGCTCCAGAAGGCAAAGGCAAAAGAGGGGGCAGAGAGAATACGGTTTGTTGAAGCTGATGTATGTTTACTTCCCTTTGCAGATAATTATTTTGATCTTATTACCATATCCTTCGCAACACGAAATATAAACATATCCAGGAGTCATCTGATTGAATGCCTTAAAGAGTTTTACAGGGTGTTGAAACCGGGTGGACGATTTGTAAATCTCGAGACCAGCCAACCCGAATCAAAAATTGTACGATTTTTCTTTCATCAGTACGTTAAATTTTTCGTAAGAAATATCGGAGCGATGCTTTCAGCTTCGATACCGGCCTATAAATACCTATCCTACACTATTCCTCGATTTTATACCGCTGAATCGTTCTCAACCTTTATTCGCAGGGCAGGATTTTCAAGCGTAAGCGCTCACCTCATGTGTAACGGAGGGGTTGCACTACACGAAGCAGTGAAGTAGGTTTTTAAAACATTTTGCTTGACAGAATTTTAAACAAATAGAAAATAGGATATCAAGACCTGGTTATATGAATATAGGTATGAAATGGCAATTTTTCTCAGCAGAAGTTGTGAATACGCGCTACAGGCTGTGATGTATCTTGCAACACAATCCCGAAATACTCCGGTCCTTCAGCGTGATATTTCCAGAGCCTTGGACATACCTCCACATTTTCTTGGCAAAATCCTTCAAACCCTCGCTCGTCATGATATTGTGACATCGCGGAAAGGCAAAAGCGGCGGCTTTTCCCTCAAAAGGTCGCCAAAGGAATTTTCACTCTACGATATCGTACAGGTGATAGATGGGTCTTCCTTTCTTGATAGCTGTGTTTTGGGATTTCCTGGATGCAGCGATGACAGTCCCTGCCCTGTGCATGATTATTGGGTAGAAATAAGGAAGGATATCGTAAAAATATTCAAAGAGAAGAATATAGAACAGTTGAGTAATGGAATTGAAAAAAAACTGGAATTCATCAAACACAGATACTTAATTTAAACTTGCATTGATTTTATGCGGAACAAAATACATGAATATAAGTGTAACCGTCCAGTGAGCATCAATATGAAACAATAGCGTAGAGATAGATGATTACACCGGCTGCAACAAGCAAGCCGCCCACCCCGAGGCTTATTATAAACGAGAGGGGGTGAGACCAGAGGAGCGTGATGAGCTCTACAACCATCCCGCCGATCAGAATACATCCTGCGATTTTCAGGAATTTTACGAGATTATTTGCTGCGGTCATTCCATTACCCCCCACTTTGGAAGTTCTGCTAGTTTGGCAATATTATGAATTTGCCCGTGACAATCGAGGCACGATATCTCATCGGTTTGGATCTCCGTTTCAATGGTGGTATGGATCGGATTTTCGGCATATGAACGGGCTCCATCGTGGCAGTGGAGACACTCACGATTTTCATAGGGATCGTATAGCTCGATTTTCTCTGGGACCTTTCCTAAATAGTAGATGTAAACGTGTCGCAAACCCTGCATCTTGCGCTTTATGCCACCGAACATGGTGTAACTGGTGTGGCAGGTGAAGCAGGCCTTCTCGCTCGGAATAAGATTATTCTGAAAATGATTTGCAGGAATGTAGTCTGGATCGTCGATGTAGAGACTCTCACCGTAAGGCTCCATAACATGGCATTTGAGGCAGAACTCCGTTGCTTTTGATTTCTCGAGGTGTACTGATCCCCCGATGGCCACGGCCATTATTGGCAGAATGAAGAAACCCACGAAGGCGATTATCTTCCCACCCTTTTCAGCGGTTATGGACGATCGCAGTATAATAAATGCAATTAAGGCTAAGGTTAAAACAATGATTGCGATCAATCCTCTTGTCATTAAAACCATACGCTTCTCCTTATAAGTCCGAATGATGTAACAGAGTATTATTAAATTAATTAAATGTCAAGATTTGACTTTAAAATAAAATCTATCATCTCACCTTGCATGGAGCATGTTTACTCATTACAAGGTTATAAATAATACGGGTTGAGCTCCAGGTCCAACCCGCATTTTCCTTTACCAACCAAGGGCCGAAGGTCCTGCCAAGGGCCGAAGGTCCTGCCAAGGACAGTCCAAGCGGTATAGTTCGACTATTTTCGAGAATGGTAATCAGTTGCTGCCTTAATGAGTTGCGCATCCGTTTTAACCGAAGCGATCCCATCCTTGCTGTGGCAGTTTCTGCACGCAAAGTTGAGACCGATTTGCGAAAGGGCCGTTTTACCGTCCTCGCTGAACTGTCCGATCTGCTCTGGGTCAATTCCCATCATGTGTGTTCGGATATCACCGGTGAAAAGGTCCTTATTGCCTACAGCGCTCTTTGTAACACGAGGCATGTGACAGTCGATGCATGTGGTATCATACGCAACATGGATCTCATTTGCCTGATACTCTTCCTTTTCCCAGTGGCAGTTTTCGCATCGTGTACGTGTTGTTGGCTGACCAGTTTTGCGCAGTTGAATGACACCAATGTGCGGATCGTGGCAGGTAATACATTTAATGATGACATGTTTGCTCTGGAAAAGCTCCTCGTACTGTTCATGATGCCTGATAAATCCACCGCTTGCATTAACGGCTTCTACCGAGCCGCGTCGGTGGCATTTACCGCACTGTTCGTCATCACGATCAACGAGAAGTTTAACCCCAAGGGGTTCTTTTGCATGCAGGCTTCCCGGACCATGGCATGCCTCGCATTGGATACCCGGTTCTGCCCATGTGCCTATAAGACCTGGAAGACCGTCCTGGTGCGCTCCCTCCTGCAGAGTGGAGTAGCCGGTCGTATGGCAGGGCCCGCAGTTGTAGGCTTTCTTTTCGCCGGAATGATACTTTACCCAGCCAGCCTCTGTCCCTACGATGGGATTGGCGAAATTGTACTGCCCGAGAAACTCCTTGTCACCCTCCTCGCCGGTGATTATGTACCCATCCTTGCCTATAAAACGGGCCTTCCAGTTGTAACCACCGATAACATAGGTTACATCGTTCCAGGTATATCCTTCCGGTGGTGACGGCACATCGGTGAATGGATAATCTGGTGGCTTCCCACCCACGACCTTGTTGAGCTTCCATGCATGGCCTGATTTCATAAACTTGTCGTAGATTTCTTCGTGGCACTCCCTGCAATTTGATGATCCGACATACTCGGCAGCCATAATTATCGGTTGAGGTGGTGGTGTTGCGGGTTCAGGTTTTTTTTCTTCAGCTGGTGCCGGCGTTTCGGCCGGTTTCGGCCCACCGGCATATACAACAACAGATGCAACAATAAACAATCCCAGTAGCACAATTGTAAGCTTCAATAAACCATTTCTCATTGCCCTCTCCTCTGATTTAGTTTAAATTATTAATTTCTATATTGTTTTCACAAACATCTACGTTTGTTCATTAGATGTTTTGATAATGTTTAATGATTCATTTGAAACAAAAAAAATAAAATTTTGTCAAACTAAGCCGTAATTTGTGCTCTAGCTGGTAAATACGTTTAAATTAAGCTCACTGGTTTATGTATTTAATGAGTTTATATTAGTAATATTATAAGATAAATAATTTATATATTTGAAATTTTTATACGATTATATTACAGAAATTATAAAGTTTGTAAAGCAAGAAATATTTTTTTCAGCAATTTTAAAT
>CAYFYU010000025.1:0-441 GCA_964347455.1 uncultured Spirochaetota bacterium
ATGTGAAAGGATTGCTCAAGGGCAATCATGTCGGTGCTGCCGCTTTTCACATCTCCAAGCTTCTCTTTTTTAAAGTCACACTGTACATCGACTACAACAACATCGGCCAGTTTAAGCGCATCGTATGTAAACGTTCCAATAAAGGTTTTCTTCTCATTTACGCATCGTTTTATGAGGATGTCGACCTGAGGGTCCTCTGATTTAACCGGGGATATGCCTCTATTTAGCAACGGTATCTTCCAGAAGCTTCGCGTACTGGGTCGCTGCATGCCAATAACGAATTTTAAGGGCTTTCCATTTTTGTCCGTAGCATCAGCCACGACTGCGGCCATGACGATTCCAACGAATCCCAATCCCATTACCACAACGATTTCCTTCCCATCTTTCTTTTGAGACTTTACCAGTTTCTGTAGTCGGACGAATTCAGCGCTTTGATCCTTT
>CAYFYU010000025.1:451-4040 GCA_964347455.1 uncultured Spirochaetota bacterium
CAAATTCAGCGTCATAATCCCCTTTCTCGGGAAGAGAAAATTTTTGACCGTCAGGACTTACTGAATTGAGTTTTTCAGCCATGAATGTGCTCCTTGTTGTTACAGGTTATGTTTCCGATGTCCTTTTATAGCACAAACAGAATATTTAATCCAATATTTTTGGTATTCAATTTTATTTAAATGAGATATTATTACGATTTTACAAAAAGATTAACTGAGCGTTATATGTTCCAGAAAACATAAAATGCCTTGTCTTTATCTAGTATAAAACTATTGTTTTCAATAATTATACCAATTTAATCTGATATATAAAATTTATTACACGATAATGAAGAGATTACAAAAATATAGCTTTCTCATATTAATCCTTCCTTTCTTAATAGTGATTCAAAGCTGTCAGGTATCATCCCAAGGGCCCTCCAAATTAATTATAGACTCAGAATCCATTCAGCTTGAGTGGGATCCCCCTGCAATAAATGAAAATAATTCTTTACATGTAGTTTCCTACAAGGTCTACTACAGCATTCATGGACTAGAAAACTGGATACTCCTGGATACCATCACAGCAGAGGAGAATCAAACTTATAGTATGGGCAAGATTTATAGATGAAGATTAATATACTTATTGTACTTTTATTGTTCCTCTCTATCATTTTATCCCAAAATCCACGTGTATCTGCGCAGGAAATAGAGGAAACAGAACCTCTGGAAGCAGAATCTGTAGCAAGTTTTGAAATCTACGTTGACAACCTAAATCCAGTCGCAGGGGAAGAATTCTGGGTTAACGTAGTGGCAATGGATAAGTATGGGAATGTGGTAAGCAGTTATACAGGTGAAGGGTTTGAGATAGGAGGAGGTGATGAAGCGCCTGATGGGACGCAGGCGGAGTATGAGCCAGAGGGTGAGTGGGAAGAGGGAGCACGGTGGTATTGGGTAAGATTCTATGGAGCAGGGGGGCCGCAGAGGATAGAGGCCAGAGCTGGTGAGGCTGGGGGTCAGTCTGGTGAGGTGTGGGTAGGAGCAGGGGTTGAGGATAGGATAGAGGTTGTGGGGGGAGATGGGCAGAGTGGTCCGGTGGGGAAGGATGTGACGGAGGTGAGTGGGCGAGATTTGGAAGTTGTGGTGTATGATGGGTGGGGGAATCCGGTTGAGGGGGTTGGGGTGGAGTTTAGGGATGCGACGAATGGGAGTTGGGTAGATGTTGATGAGGGGGTAGAAGGGATACAGGAGGTTGTGTTGACAGGGGAGGGGGGTCGAGCGGTTTGTGAGGTATGGGTATTGGGGGAGCGGTATGGTGAGAATCGGGTAGAGGCGTGGATACCGAGGGGGAGTGTACAGAGGGCAGTGTTCAGCGGCAGACCAGAATGGACATCTCGTAACAATTTAGGACTTATCTATAATATTGATCTAGCGGATACAGATTTTATTCCGAATCCTGAGAGCTATCAGGGTGGAATTGGAGTGAAGTACTATATTCTGAAAAAATTGGCTTACCGAGGACTTTTAAATATAATCCGAATGGGAAATGAAGGCTCAATATCTCTTACTCTTGGAAATGCAGCAGAATATCATTTTTTAAATGGAAGGGTATCTCCCTATATCGGTGGGTTACTCGATATAGGATATATGAAGGTACGATCGGAAGTAGATAGTGATAACTGGACAGAAAATGTAATGAGCTCCGTTACATTCGGTCCAGTTATCGGAACAGAAATATTCATACTCAGTTTTTTATCATTGTTTGTTGAATATGAATTCGTTTTTGAACGAGCGAAAAACACTACAAGAACAAGTGTAGCCGGCGTCGTTACCGAGGATTCAAGTAAAGGAGTAGACATTCAAACTGGGTTTGGGAACGAGTCAATGATAGGAATTACCCTGTACCTCAACCGTATAGGTAAAAAATGGAGAGCTGATAAGAAACGGAACAACTGATAATTCTAGTCATGATAATATTCAACCTAATTACCCAACAAAATAGATCAAAGTGAGTACCTGATAGTTCATGGAGTTGTGAGCATTTCATGTACGAGGAGCTTCCACTCCTCATCGAGAGGCATATCCGGTCTTTTTCTGCCTGCACGTCTGTACCAGTAATCTGCGTTCCACAAGACTCCTTCCTCCCGGTGTAGATAGGCATGGACAGCGCTCCCCTGAAGCGTTGGAATTTGCTGAGCAATTGAGTGTGCCCTATCCCAATCACCCTTTCTGTCCCACCATAATGACGTCAAGGTCTCCGCGATCCCCGTTGGTGGAGCATTGTTACCAATACTTTTTGTAAATTCTTCCTCTGTCATCGTTTCTCCACAGGTTTGTAGTAAAAAAATAATATATGCTGTTGTGTGTACAAGTGTTTTTTAAGTCTCTTTTAATCTTTTTTTTGACATTCTATCTATAATAGTATATTCTAATCTCTCAACTTAATAGAGTGCCGGAGGATATATTTGAAACAATCTTATGCTATGACTTTGTCCTTTGCTTTTATCGTGCTTTTATGCAACCTTGCACATGCCGAAATACGGATATATAGAGAAAAGGTGGGTGACAGGGAGTTTATTAACAAGTACCACATTGAAAGCAATGGTGAGGGCTATCGAGTAATAGTAGAATCTCGCAACGATAAAAAGCTGCACCTCCGTAAGGAGCTCTGGCTCGACGCTTCCTTCTCAACCTTGAAATGGCACTACCTCCATGTGAAGGATGATATAGATATTATCGCATACAGAGAGGGAAATACCATCCGGCTATTCGGTATTCATAGGGGGAAACCTGTTGAGAAAATATTCAAGATAGACGCAGAACCCTGGAAACAACAGTTCCCGATGGATTTTGAGAAGTTCGTCCTGTCTCAAAAAGAATCAATTAAATTCTGGGCGATCGGGACAAACGGTCCTGCAGCCATGAAAACGGCAAAATTTGTTGCCAGTAAGAAGGAAAAGGCACATGTGAATGTAAACGGTCAAGAGAGGGCGACAGTTCGGGTGCGTGTATCCTTTCCCGGATTGCTCTCTTGTATATGGCACGGTGATTCATGGCACAGATTATCAGACGGTAAATACATACGGTTTAAAAGTGTTGGTGCTCCCGGACATCCTCCCACCACAATGGAAATTCAGTCTGAACAGTAAATAAACACCTGATGAACATCTCCTATTGACTCATATCTAATGAGTATTACCATCTCTCAATTATTACGAGGAGGTGAACCATGAACGTTAAAAGATTTATTTTGGCGGGATTAGCTGCCTTTGCTTAATGCTGGTGTTGGGAGGTTTGTGGCACAGAGTTGCTTTGGGAAAAAGGTGGTTCACCTGCACTGGAATGGTATCGATTTGGGATACTCATGGGCGCGGTGTGGTTGTTACCAACAACGTTCATAATTTGTCTCGGGTCGGGTCTTGCTGGATTGGTCATCGGACTGATTCATGGTAAAGCTGCATCTTCAAAAAAGAAATAATAACCACAATCTCAGAGCTCTTGTAAGAGTAAACCGTATTTCAGCTTCAGTTTCAATACCCGTCGTACGCCCTCATCGATGTCCGCCTCTGAAATCTCGCCGTGCTGGTACATGCGGTATACTCTCTTTTTT
>CAYFYU010000025.1:4050-11951 GCA_964347455.1 uncultured Spirochaetota bacterium
CAGATCGTATTTGCTGTGGACCAATATCAGATCAACCCCAGCCAGGAACGAGCGTTTCAGTGTCTCAGTAATATCAAAATTCTTCGCCAGGGCTCCCATGGCAATACCATCGGAGATAACAACTCCTTTGAAACCAAACTGATCTCTCAGGATCTCCTTCAATATCTTCGACGAGAGGGTGGCGGGATAATCGGGATCGATTTTTTTGTAGAGAACGTGTGAGGTCATAACAGCATCTGCGCCATGGTCAATGGCCATTTTGAATGGTTTAAGATCAATTTCACGGAGTTCCCAATCCTCCATGTCAACAACGGGCAGATCGAGGTGAGAATCGATCGTTGTGTTGCCGTGGCCAGGGAAATGCTTTATCACTGGAATGACTCCTGCCCTCTTTGCACCATTTATGTAGTTAATGCCGAAATATCCAATTAATTCGGGATCATTACCCATGGAACGATCTCCAATGATCGTTCTGTCGGGCCGACCGTACACATCCAGAACTGGCGCAAAGTTCATGTTAACGCCGAGCTCAGCTATTTCACGCCCAATGATATAGGCAACTGACTCTATGAATGTGGGATCATCGTACTGAGCCCAATAATAGGGCGGCGGGAAATGGGAAATCTCCCTTAAATCGAAGGCATTGACCCTTCCGCCTTCCTGGTCAACGGAAATGAACAAGCGCAGGGGGGGGTCGTTTTCACGTGCTATCAGCTGTATCTCTGAAGTTAACTGTTTTACCTGTTCAAGATCTTCGATATTCCATGGATAGAGAATGATTCCTGCGATGTACTCGTCACGTATCAGTTTCACTGTTTTTTTCGAAAGGGTACTCCCCTCTATATGACTGATAAACCGCTGGCCGATTTTCTGTTTCACAGTCATTCGGCCTAAATAACGCTCGACAATGTCCTCATCAAGCTCAATTGGCTCTTCAAGCTTAACAGCTATTGAGTCAGGTAATGTTAACTGTGCGGGCAATTCCGAACCAGTTACCTTTGAAGGATCGGCTGACGGATTGACCTGGGTTTTCTTTCCATTGGGTTCAACCATCGAGGGTTTATCCTGTGGAAACTTCATTGCAATCGAGTCGGATTCAGGAAATTTCATCAATATCGTGTCTGTGGAAGAGCTTGTTTGAGTCTGATTGTGTACAACATCGCTCTCCTGCGTCATTACTGTTTCACGGGTAGATCTGCACGATGACAGCAAAATCAGCAGAAAGATAAGTATTCTTAGCCAGCGCATAATTGCTCTCTCCTGAAAGTCTCACTAATACAATCGGATTATTTCAAGGCACAATTTAAGTAAATTGCAAGCTCACAAATAAAAATGCGTTTGGATGAAGGTAAAGGAAAGACTTAATTAAAAAAGGTCTGTGAAATACGTGTCTTGACCATGTCTATCTTGCCATTAATATATTATTGTAGGGTAAGAAAAACTGATAAAATGCAGTAAAGCTTAAAATAGAGTTTTCTGTTCCCGGGGGAGTAGGATGATACTTATAAATAGAAAAAAAGGTTCTCATAAGAGGCCCAGAATAACTCTCAGGTTGAAGCTTATCGTCTTGTTCACCGCCCTTTATGCAACCTTTATGTCCATATTTATCTATTTGGACTTAAAGGGAGTTCATGGGCTCATTGAGGAGGAGATGAAGAGGACCTCTGTTAGTTTTGCGCAAACCCTCGCTTTTTCTGCAGGAGGTGCTCTCTCAACGGGCAATATTGAGCTATTGCGCCGTTACGTCCACATGGCAAGTGAGGAGCAGTACGTTCGGGAGATTGTGGTTCAGGATGGAAATAATGTGGTAATTGCAAGTACGAACGGACGCCTTGACGGTCAGATTCTAGAGGATGATACAAGCAGAGAGTTGCGTTCCAGGGAGGAAGTGCTCCTCAAGGAGGTGGGCACTCCCCCAAAGGATTTACTACATCAATCCGGACATGCCTTCAGCGTCGCGGTTCCAATTTCTGTTGATGGGACCATTGAGGGTCTGGTTCGGGTCGTGACATTCAGTCGCGAATTAAATCAAAATATCATGGAGTTGGGGAACCGTTGGATCCTCTTCACCATCATATCGATCATTGTTGGAGGCGTTGTTGCAACGCTTCTGGCGTGGAGCGTGACGAAGAAACTGCGAAAGCTGGTGCTGTCATCGATGAAAATAGCAGGTGGCGATCTGTCTGAGCGGGTATCGATACGTTCATCGGACGAACTTCGGGACTTGGGCGATGCATTTAACACTATGGCTTTCAAGCTCGAACAATCACACTCAAACCTGGAGAACCAGGTGGAAGAGAGAACTGCAGAACTCGTCGAGAGCAAACGAAAGTTGGAAGGCCTCTTTCATGGAATAACCGACCTCATATCCGTTCAGGACGGTAACTACAACATAATTATGGCAAACGATGCCGCAACACACATACTACAATCATCACCCGAAGATATCGTTGGGAAAAAGTGCTATGAATTATACTGTAACGAGGAGGGACCCTGTGAGAGCTGTCCGGTCCGCAAGTCGAAACAGACAAATGAGCCGGCATATTCTGAGGTACGACATCATGGGGAGATCCTTCACCTCTACACCTACCCGATACTGAACGAGAGGGGGGATCTCGAATCGGTTATCGAGTTTGGAAAGATCGTGACAAAGGAAAAGGTTCTCGAAGAGCAGCTCATACAGTCGGCCAAGCTTGCCTCGCTGGGTGAACTGGCGTCTACAGTCGCTCATGAGGTTAGAAACCCTCTGGCGGGTATAAAGACGGGGGTGCAGTTCATCGAGAAACGGGTGAAAGAGCAGGACGAGGCAAATGAGGTGTACCGTATGATTCTCACCGAGATCGACAGACTGGAGGAGGTGGTCGACAAATTTCTCAGCTTTGCGCGGCCTTCCAAGTCGGTTCTGAGAGAGATGAAGATAACCGATGTCATTGAAAAGGCGATTTCCATTGCCGATGAGCAGATAAAGAAGCAAAAGGTTTCTCTTAAACGGGAGTATGATGAGAACCTGCCCGCATCGCCTGTTGATGAGAAGCAGATGGAGCAGGTATTTCTCAACCTGATCATTAATGCTCTTCAGGCAATGCCTGATGGGGGTACACTGATATTGAAAACCTATCGTTCGGATAACGGTATCCACGTTGAGATCGGTGATACAGGCACTGGCATTCCCCGGGATAAATTGAAGAACATATACGAACCTTTTTTCACAACTAGAGCACAGGGGACGGGTTTGGGGTTATCCATAACAAAGCGGATCCTCGAGGAGCACAACGCTACGATTCGAGTGGAAAGCGAAGAAGGCAGGGGAACAACCTTTGCCCTCGAGCTTCCGGTCGAAGAATGAAAACACAGTGCTGTGGTTGAATATGAGGTACGATAACAGAAAATATTGAGCTATGGAGGAGAGGTATGTGTATTAAATCGAAGGGAAACAGGGTGCTCGTATGAACAGCATTCTGATTATCGATGATAACGCGACGCTGAGGAGATCCCTCGAGCTCTCGCTCGTTGAGGAAGGATATGAGGTATCCACCGCAGGTACGGGGAAGGAGGGATTGGGAAAGGTGAAGCAGGGGCTTGCAGAGCTCGTGTTTGTCGATTTAAAGCTTCCCGATGCGAATGGGATCGACATCCTTCAAAAGATCAAGGATATCAATGAGAATATCGTTGTGGTGGTCATTACGGCCTACGGAGAGGTGGAATCCGCGGTGCAGGCAATGAAATTTGGCGCATACGACTACATCAACAAACCTTTTGAGATAGACGAGATAAAGATCATCATCAAGAAATCACTTGAGAATATCAACCTGAAAAACCAGATAGAACGGGATTTTGGTGCATTCGATAACATAATCGGTGAGAGCCCGAGTATGCGGGCTGTGTACGACATTATCGAGAAAATAATTGGGGGTGATGCAACCACGGTTCTCGTACAGGGTGAGACGGGAACGGGGAAAGGGCTCGTTGCCCGTACCATCCACAACAACAGTACCAGGAAAAATCAGCCCTTTGTGGACATCAACTGCAGCTCGATCCCAGAGAATTTAATCGAGTCGGAGTTGTTCGGGTACGAGAGAGGTGCTTTTACCGACGCGAAGCAATTGAAGAAGGGGTTGATCGAACAGGCTGACGGTGGAACGCTCTTTTTGGATGAGATCGGCGACCTCCACACCTCTATGCAGGTCAAGCTCTTGAAGGTGATAGACGAGAAATCCTTCCGACGAATTGGTGGTTTAAAGGACATAAAGATCGATGTTCGAATCATAGCTGCCACAAACAAAGAATTAAAGGATCTCGTCGATGATGGTCGGTTCAGGGAGGATCTCTACTACCGCTTGAAGGTCGTTCCCTTACGCATGCCTTCTCTGAGAGAACGAAGAGACGACATACCCCTTATGGTCGATTACTTTCTAAAAAAATACAGTGACGAGTTCAAGAAAAAGAAAAAATCGGTCTCCCCGGAAGCAATGGAAAAACTGGTCTATTACAGCTGGCCGGGAAACGTTCGGGAGTTAAAGAACATACTGGAGCGGGTATGTTTGCTCGAAGATACGGATATTATCGAACCGCATCACCTCATGATGGGAATGGAAGAGACGCCGCCTTCTTCCAACGGTCACGGTCTTGTTGGGAAGACTCTCGAGGAGGTAGAACGGGCCTTCATCGAGGCAACCCTGAGGGAAACAGACAACAACAAGAGCCAGGCAGCGAAGCTTTTGGGTATATCCCGCCAGACGCTGAGAAAAAAGCTGGGAATAGAATAGTGGGAAAATCTTTGATCTGTTAGTTGCCATGCGCTAATTATGCTATTTCCGCCTCATTAATTGGCCGTATCCATAATGATTCAATATCTAATTTCTTCGCCCAGTGTTCCATGTAATCCGTATCTAATTTTCCATACTGTACCTCATAAACACACAGGGCATCTGTAAATTGTTTTTCACTTCCACCGGAAAGTTTTGCCCATCTCAATTTATCTAAAATTGTATCCTCTGGACTCGAAACTTGCATTTTTAGTCCCATAGATTTTTCGCTGTATCTACGTGTAAAACGCGACTGGTCAAACGGACCGTCCGTTAATATCCAAAGCTTCAACGAACTCCTGAGCCTTCGAGCTTTGAATAGCAACGATCATATCTATAGCATGGATGGACCTCGGTTCACCTTGCAAGCTTGAAACGATAGAACCTGCTATCATATATTGGATCCCAGCTTGATCGAGTGCTTGAATTACCTTCTTTAATAATTCCTGTTGTGACATTTATCGAGACGCTCCAGAAGTATTCTTTTGAACTCTTCATCTGAGAGATTCGGAAACCTCTTATGTAATCCATGAATAAAAAGTTGATTAACAAAATCGGACAACTCAAATGCTTTAAGCAACCTTTTTTCAGGCGACATTTCACGAAGCACTTGAATATATATCCTATGATTTGGACGTTCTTTAATATCCATAATCCCCTCGCAATCTTTGGCTTATCTACCTAAGCATGGCAGCTAGTGATCTGTGGATATATGACGCTGGTATGAATCAACTTTTAGGTATATGCATCTTTTAGTTTCTTTAACCGCAGATCAATATAGGTGGTTGCTCCTCATTGCGGATATCGGCTATACTTCTGTATTCTGCATCTGCTGCTTTTTGTATATTATTGTACAGCTTATCATCTATGCGTAGAATAATTGTTGTAACTACCTGGATCACTTTCATTCATTTTTATTTAATATAATTCGGCTCCTTTCAATTTGTCGACGCCTATACTTCGATTAATCGAGAATGTTCCAAAGTTGTGTAATAACCCTTAAATAAAGGTTAAAAAAATATGCTATGGCAAATTAGACGTTGAGGAAAGAGTTGGGTCTAAACTGGTGGTAAATTTATTACCACCAAACTGGTAAATATTTTACCAGCTCCATGTTTCTTGATCGAAAGTAAATACCTTCCCGGCTGTAAAATGGCCACTTCCAGATCTACTGATCTTGATAAAATATTGTAATTTTTTATATAATAACAAAGTAGGCTCTCCGTAAGTGCAGGAGAGCTTTTTTTATGGTTCCGAATGCGGCGAACCCGATTGGCACAGTAATTGCTTTTATACAGACAAGGCGATGAGAGTGTACCGCAATCTTTCACTTCGATACAAACTGATTGTACCTATTCTTGCTATTGAGATCCTTACTTTCTCCATTTTGGCATGGAACACAGAGCTCTTTCTTCACAGAGGTATGAGAGAAGGTGTCTCAGTGGGAGCGCAGACGGCCGCTGATCTGCTGGCTGATCTCTATGCCCGCTCGATAGCGACTGGGGAAACTGAAGTTATCGAGGGCCACATCCAGCGGATAAGAGAGGAGCAGGGTCTCCATTATATAGCAATAGAGGATATCACTGGACGGTTTTTAACGTACAGTACTGGAGAATATGGGAAGGCAGATTCGGGTATTTTTTCACATCTCTTTGAGAATAGGGATGAGGTATTCGAAGCTAGTGCCAGTATTATTCTGAATGGTCGAAAACAGGGAACGGTACGGCTCGGATTTTCATCAAAAAAAAGCTTTGACCTGGTTTCACCCGGCCGCAGGCGCGCGCTGCTCATTGTATCGGTTGCGCTTGTGCTGAGCGTACTGGTTATCTGGATTATGATTAGAGCAATCACAAAGCCTCTGGTTCGGGTTTCAGGAATGACTCAGAGAATAGCGAAGGGTGATTTGGGTCAGCGTATCAATGTACACAACACAGACGAGGTCGGGCGTCTTGCGGGATCATTCAACAGGATGGCCGAACAGTTACAGAATTCCTATGAAAACCTCGAAAGACAGGTTGCAGAAAGAACGAGGGAGGTAAGCGAGAGCAAGAAAGAGCTCGAGGCTCTTTTCAATGGCATTACCGATATGATCACTGTTCAGGACGAGTACCACAATATTCTGGTCGCAAATCGGTCAGCTCTCAATGGATTCAAAACTAGGTTTGCTGAGGAGGTTATCGGTAAGAAATGCTACAAACTGTACATGGGGAGGGACAAGCCCTGTTCTGACTGCCCTGTTTCAGAAACTATCAAAACCGGACAACCCGCCTTTTCTGAGCAGGAGATGGAGGGCCAGAGTTTTAACCTCTATTCCTATCCCATGATAGATGGAGAAGGAAAATTAAGCAAGATCATTGTTTTTCGAAAGGATCTTACCAAAGAGCGGGCCCTTCAGAAACAGCTCATCGAGTCGACGAAAATGGCCTCTTTGGGGGAACTGGCGGCTTGTATAGCGAACGAGGTTAGAAATCCACTGGCAGGCATCAGCGGATGCTCTCAGGTTATGAAGAGGAGATTCGAGGGCAATCAGGAGACAGAGGAACTGTTGGATATGATCTCCTCGGATGTCAAGAGATTGGAAGGGGTGGTAAAGAAATTCATCGATTTTGCACGCTTATCGCAACCGGAGCTCACGAATACGAGAATAGTCGAAGTGGTTGAACGAACAATCGATCTTATTGAACAGCAGGCAAAAAGCCAAAAGGTCGAGGTACAGCGGGATTTTCGTGAAAAAGAACTGTCGCTTCTCATAGATGAGAGACAGATCAGGCAGGCTCTGCTCAATCTGTTTATCAACGCCCTTCAGGCAATGCCCGATGGCGGCAGGTTGGGAGTTTCAATACAGGGTGGAAACGGCATGGTTCTCATAATGGTCTCCGATACCGGCGTAGGAGTGGCCCCTGAACAGATTGATAATATTTTTGACCCGTTTTTTACAACGAAGCATAAGGGAAGCGGGTTGGGTCTGTCAATAGCGCAGATTATTTTTGAGGACCACGGCGGCTGCTGTGTAGTGGAGAGCGCTAAAGGTAAAGGTACCACTGTTACTATTGAGCTGCCCCTTGATGGGATGCGGAAACGAATTGATACACTTAT
>CAYFYU010000025.1:11961-39611 GCA_964347455.1 uncultured Spirochaetota bacterium
GGAGTGTTACAAAAAATGAAGAAACTAGATAGTTTTTGGGAGGTTTTTGCCGTTGTGTCACTGATCATTATCGTGATCGGATTGCCGGCCATAATCTACGGCTACCATGTCAAAAACATCGACAAGCATTACACGGGAAAAGTGGTGCGTATGGTGGCTAGAAATGATGAGCTGAGCAATAAACCGGGACTCTGGATGGTACAGAATAGTCCCTACTGGAACTACACTGACACGAACGTGCCCAACGACGTCGAGGTATGCCACCACGATACGATAACCCTGCTTTTGACCTCTGTGGATACGACGCACGAATTTTCACTGGCAGAGTATGAAGTTAAAAAGAAGGTAATCGCAGGAAAAGTTTCAGAAGTAGAATTTGTTGCAGACAGGGTCGGGCACTTTAAATACGAGTGCATAAATTACTGCGGTACCGGGCATGAGGAAATGGTGGGAACACTTGTGGTCCGATCAGACCATGAATGTCCGGAACCTCATGATCATCAAAATCTTTAGAAAAGGGGATTTAGAATGGAAAAGATAACTGTTGCACATAGGGCGGTGCCCAGATGGTTGATACTAATTGGTATTATCATCCTGGTGCTGGGGATAGTGTTTTTTGTCGGCTTTGTGTATGCATCAGCGGACGAAGGGCATTCTTATGAAGAGAAAGCTGAAGAGACAATGCACGTCATGGATATGGACGACCATCATGATGACGAGGGTGCAGAGCCCCACGAGCATGCGGAAGTTGCTGCAAGTGAAATGATGGACCACCACGATGATGAGGGTGCAGAACCTCACGAGCACATGGAGGCTGCTGCAAGCGACATGATGGACCACCATGACGGAGAAGATGTGGAGCCTCATGAACATACGGAGGCGATGGCTGATGGGATGACCGACGAGCATGAAGATGACGGTCATGCTCATGCAGGCGGCCACGAGGGCCATGACCACGCCAAGGAGAGTTTCGAGATCTACGGATTGGTCAAGGCTGAGGACGGCTACAAAGAATACAACATCAAGCTCGAGCGGTTCAAGTACACACCTGAGGTTATCAAGGTGAGCAAGGGCGACCGGGTGAGGCTGAACATCGACTCAGTTGATGTTGAGCATGGATTTTATCTCGATGGATACGGTATTAACGAATTGATTCCTGAAAAGGGATTCAAAACAGTCGAGTTTATTGCCACCAAATCGGGAGCCTTCAGGTTCAGATGCTCAGAGACCTGTGGACCTTTTCATCCATTTATGGTTGGAAAAATGGTGGTCGGGCCGAACTTCAACTTCTGGGGTGCAATCATCACAGCGATGTTCATTCCTGTCGGTTCTATCGTTTATTTCCGGAAAAGGGGAGGTAAGAATACGTGAAAACTTTGACCCATACAGATGCACTTGATATGAAAATGGCAGATACAGCTGTGATGGATCAACCGGAGGTGGTTATTCCTCCATCTAGAAAGAGATTGAACAAGATATTTGACTTTGACTTCATGCAGATTCCGCTGGTTAGTAAAGCAGTCAAGTCGAGATTGTTTCAACCGGTTCTTATATTTATAAATCTCGCTGTTTTTGTCGTACTCATTATGGCAGGTCTCGTCGGAACACCGGTGGGGAATAAAAATGCAGCCATAATGATGATATGGATTTTCTGGTTCTTTCTGCTCATAGCGCTCATGGTTCCGGTTGGCGGGAGGTCATGGTGCATTATGTGTCCCCTTCCTGCTCCGGGCGAGTGGCTCGCGAGATTGAGCATTGTTCGGAAATCCAAGAGAACATTTCCCAATTTGGGACTGAAGTGGCCGAAGCGGCTGGACAACATCTGGCTCCAGAACCTCGGATTTCTCGGTGTTGCCACGCTCAGCCCTATCATACTGACTCGGCCATGGGCGACTTCATACATGCTCATCTTCATGATCGCCCTCGGTGTCATAATGAGCTTTACCTTTAAGAGACAGAACAAGCCGGGTAGAATTTTTTGCCGCTACCTCTGCCCTGTGGGAGGTTTTATAGGGCTCTACTCCCTCACCGGTGCACTCGAGGTCAAGGTGAAGGATACGGTGGTGTGTGATGGGTGTAGATCCAAGGCCTGTGTCAGAGGCAGCGAGGAGGGGTGGGGATGCCCGTGGTATGAATTCCCCACAAAGATGGACCGTAATGCATACTGCGGTCTCTGCAGTGAGTGCTTGAAAACCTGTCCGAACGATAACATAGCCTTCAAAACAAGGCCCTTTGGTGCTGATCTATTGAAGAAGGCAAAGATGGATGAGGCCTTCAAGTCCTTTATCATGCTCGGAAGTGGGCTTCTCTTTCTAACGGTCTTCTTCGGCTGGTGGGGCTCACTGAAGGACATTGCAGATCCCCTGAGCGGTGTGTTTCCATCGAGCCAGTTTCGATGGCAGGACATCGTACAGTACTTCGGTATTCTGTGGGGTGTCAGTCTTGCGGGCATACCGCTTTTGCATCTTGGTTCATCATGGCTTACGAAAAGAGCAACCCGTGACAAAAGCGTGCCGTTGAAAACCATCTTTGTGAATTACTCCTATGCTCTCGTCCCGCTAGGACTCATGGCATGGATTGGTTTCGTTGTGGGCATGTTCCTCGTAAACGGGTCCTACGTCGTCTCGGTAATATCGGATCCCTTTGGATGGGGCTGGAATCTGCTCGGTACTGCCGGTTATGAGTGGAGGCCATGGCTCCCTGGTCTAGTTCCATTTATCCAGCTTGCAACGATACTTGTGGGACTGGTACTGTCGATGAATACGGGATTCAAGGTGTCCATGAAAACGTTTCAGGAGAAGACAAAAGCTCTGAGAGCCATGTTACCGGTAAGTGGCCTTATGGTAGGATTGGCTGTTGTGTTTATCTACCTGTTCGTTATGGTCTAGTATGTAAACTGCTCTAAATAGCTGAGGTCGGAGACGTTATTGTATCGCCTTTTCCTCATGCAATTTCCCCACGATTTCCGGTCTCAGCACATTTTTCGGCCCTATATAAATTAGCCGCTGCTATTGTTCTACAGAAACTCGTTAGACCAGCAGATACTTTTTCCGTACTTCCTCGTTCTCTCTCAGCTCCTGTATACTTCCGGTGAAGTGAATTCGACCGTTATCGATTATGTAACCACGGTCGCTGATCCTTAAGGCGGACCTCACGTTCTGCTCTGCCAAAAGAACAGTCAGTCCGGTTTCCCTCAACTTCTTTATCTGCTCCTCCAGTGTACGTATCAGTGTTGGGGCCAACCCTTCTGTGGGCTCATCCAGGAGCAGGAGTTCTGGATTACCCATGAGTACGCGGGCAATGGCCAACATCTTCTGCTCTCCACCGCTGAGAAAGCCTCCCTTTCGAGCCTCTATCGCCTTCAGGGTAGGGAAAAGACCGTAAATTTTTTCCCGATTCCATCCATCTGCCTTTTCGGATCTTCTCGCTGCTATTTCCAGGTTTTCACCCACTGTCAGGTCTGCGAAGATTCTTCGATCATCAGGTACGTAACCGATGCCTTTACGCGCGAGCATATAAGGCTGGGTTCCAACCGTTTCTTCTCCCTTGTACCTGATGCTCCCATGCTTTGGTGGTGTCAACCCCATAATGCTCTTTAAAGTGGTTGTTTTTCCCGCCCCATTTCGCCCTAGTAGACAAACAACATCCCCCTGCCGGATACTGAGGGATATTCCAAAGAGAATATGGCTGAGGCCGTAAAAGGTGTGAATTCCTTCTACCTCCAGCATCATGCATCTCCCAGGTAAGCTTCCTGTACTTGATTGTTTCTCCTCACCTCATCGGGTCTACCCTGAATAAGTGTTCGCCCCTGATGCATCACCATGATGCTATTGGTGATGGAGAAAACCACATCCATATCGTGTTCACAAAAAAGAATCGTTATACCCAGTCCTTTTGACAATTCTTTGATAAGCTTGATAATCACGGAGGTTTCCTCAGGGGACATTCCCGCAGTCGGTTCATCCAGAATGAGCAATTCCGGTTTGCCCCCCAATGCTATGGCAATTTCAAGTATTTTCTGATCACCGTGTGACAGTGATCCAGCTATATCTCCGGTCTTATCCGAAAGGTTAACATTTCTTAAAATTTCCAGTGTTTCCTCCACAGCCAGTTTCCGGGCTGGACTGATAAGTTTCGAGGTTTTTCTCTGTTGAGCTAGCACAGCTACTTGAACATTCTCGAAAACGTTTAAACGGGGGAAAATGTTTACGATTTGAAATGACCTGGCAATTCCCGTCCTACAGATCTGATACGGGGGTAGTTTGACGATATTTTTTTCCTTAAACAGTATCCTCCCACGGTCGGGTTTTAATTGGCCGGTAATGAGGTTAAAAAGTGTGGTCTTTCCGGCACCATTAGGGCCAATGACAGCGACCAGCTCGCCCTTCCCAACGATTAGATCCGCCCCATCCACAGCTTTAAAATCGCCGAAGGATTTTTCCACCGCTTCAACCTGCAACATCTTTTTAGTTCCCCCAGCATCCCCAGATGCGAGTATAGGCTTTCCTTTGTTTTCAAAAATATCCTGCATAGTTATGGCTTACCGAATCCCTGGGCCTTCATTTTTCCTATGAGGTATCCCATAAGTCCCTCAGGCAAAAAGAAAATCAAGAGTATGAGAATTACCCCCATGATCAAAGTCCAGTATTCAGTATAAATTCCAACAAAAGTCCGTAGCGATACCACGACGGCCGCACCTAAAACCGGACCGGCAAAGGTGAACCATCCTCCTAATAGGCACATAATAAATATCTCGAGTGACAATATCCAGAATAACAGGTCTGGAAACACAGAGCCCTCGAGTACCACAAAAAGAACTCCTGCAACACCGGCAAAGAAGGTTGCAATTGTTATGGCTATAAGCTGATGTCGTCTGACATTGATGCCGATCGCTTTACAGCGCTCTGGATTATCGCGAATTGCTTCCAATGTACTCCCGAAGGGAGATTTTAATATCAGATATAAAACTGCGAGACAAATAAAAAGGATTATTAGGATGAAATAGTAAGAGCTGTTCAAAGAGGAGAGAAAGGATGGCATTGGGATGCCATGTATACCGTCATCCCCTCCCGTAAATTTATACCACCGAAAAACGATAGCCCAGATGAGCGAACCCAAGGAAATTTGGAGCATGCCAAAGTACAATCGGGTCAGTCTGATACAGAGCCAGCCGATGAGCAAACCTACCAAACCGGCTGCAATGGGTCCTACAATAAAACCAACCCATAGGGGCAGGGAAGTCTTTGTGGAGATCAATGCATAGGTGTAGGCTCCCACACCGTAGAAAACTCCATGATGAAACTGGTATATACCGCCATGTCCAACAAGCAGGTTGAGGCTCATGGCGAGGAGCGAAGTGATAAAAATCAAAGAAAGTATGTAAACGTAAAATAAAGGGATGAATGTTGGCAGGATCAGCAGAACAATGAAGAAGGCCAATGCAGTCCAGAACCATTTTAAGTTAATAAAAATCCCCTTCAGCAAAATAGTATCTCCATTACCACGCAGACTTAAGGAGCCCTTTAGGCCGTAAGAGCAACAGTACCACAACAACGGCATAGGGAAAAACTATTGCAAATTGCGGTAAAAACAGTACACCGAAAGAGTGTGTCACACCAAAGATGAGGGACCCGAGCAGAGCTCCCCACATATTACCCAATCCACCTATTGTAACGATAAGGAACGCCTCAATAATGATGGTGTGATCCATCCCCAGCGTGATGCTTACTGTTGGAGCAACGAGGGCGCCACCTAATCCGGCAAGAAAGCAGCCGAGTACAAATGCTGAGGCAAAGACCCAACTTACATTTATCCCAAGTGCTCCTACCATCTCCCTATCAACTGCTGCAGCCCGCGAGATCTTACCGATTCTGGTTTTATTTACAAAGATCCATAGCCCTATACCCACAAGGGGACCGACGAGGAGAATGAATAGATTGTAACGTGGAAGCGATGCACCCAGGATAGACATTGATCCTCTCAGAACCTCTGGCGCCAGGACAGACCTGTAATCAGCACCCCAGATGAGCTTTACCAAATCTCCAAGGATGAGCATCAACGCGAAGGTAAATAAGAGCAGCATCAGATGTTCTCTTTGATAGAGATGACGAAACAAGCCTCGCTCGGCTATAAATCCTACTGCGGCGACAATTATAGGGGCCAGTATCAAAGTGAACCAAAAACCTGCCGGGCTTTTTCCAAAGAGATTGAAAATTGTATAGGCAGAAAATGCACCTATCATATACAGAGAGCCATGGGCTACGTTTGGAACCCGTAAAACTCCCAGGATGAAACTCAGGCCGGCACAAACTATAAACAAAATCATCGCCCTGCTAAGCCCAACCAGAAATTGGGTTGCAATGGCACTGATATGTATATCTTGTAAAAAGCCCATAATAGTTACTTTGTTTTACATGAAATTTTTTGGATAAGCTATCAGCAAGCGGGGGCACGATTCGTCGTGCCCCCCTTGATACATCACAAGCGTTTTAGGATCACAAGTTACATTCCAGCCCGCGCTCTTTCGATTTCCCGGATCGTGGGCATCACTTCCTCGCCTGATAATGTAGTAATATCAGAGGAGATGAGAAAGTCATACTCGGGAACCTTATCGGTAATGCCCATAAAAATCGGCAGAACTGCCTGATGGTCGTATGCACGCATCTCAACTGCACCTACCGGTGTATCTATCTCCATTCCCTCTAAGGCATCGATGAACTTCTCTGTGTCCAATGATCCTGCTTTTCGAAACGCCTCTGCAATGAAATGAGCGGTTGTGTAGGCATGAAAGGCAGGAAAGCCGGGTGGAGTTCCATAGGTTTCCTCAAAGGCTTTTACAAATGCTCTGTTAGCTGGTGTGTCAGGGTGATAAAAATGGTAATCCATAGTACCCATCACACCCTCCGGAGCTTCGGGTCCAAGTGGCTTAAGGACAGCGTGATCTGTGGCGGTGTGGATCCAAACGGCCATCTGCTCGGTTAACCCCGTTGCCTTGACAGCCTTCAAAACATTGGTCATACTCGCTCCGCCGGTGGCGAAGATTACTGCATCAGGTTTCGCTGCCATGATGGCGGAAATATAGGGTATAAGGTCAGGCTCACCCGGTTTCCACCATGACTCTTTTACCAGCTGTACCTCGGGCTTGAGTTTCTTTAAGTTACTCCATGCGGCATTGGCTATGGCATGTCCGTACTCGTAATCATCCCCTGCAATCCAGTACGTAATATAGGGCTTATTGGCAAGGGCAGATGCACCGGCTTTGCCAGCCATAGCAGTATTTTCACCGGTAGAGAATACGTATCGATGGCCTTTTTCTCCTGTTATCCGCTCGCTTTTGGAAATCCATATTATTAATGGTACCTTCTGCTCTTTAGCATAGTTCGATACAGCGAGCGCAACAGCACTACTAATTGTGCCGACAAGAATATCCACCCTTTCCCTCAATACCAGTTCCTTGGCCATGCTGAGCCCAATATCCACCTTGAACTTGGTGTCACGTGTGGTATACTCAATTGTCGTTCCTAACACGCCCTCTTTGTTAATCTCGTCCAGGGCAAGTTTGAAGCCGTTGAGCGCATCTTTGGCATAAACGGCCGGCGGCCCACTGTAGCAATCAATGATTCCTATCTTGATTGGGCGTCCTGGATCAGCTAAGATAGGTTGAAAGGCAAACAACATTGTTAAAACCACAACGACCACTACAAGGTGTTTGAGGATGTTTTTTTTCTTCATCACATCATGACCTCCCTTTACTTTTAGTTTAGAAGCAGTGCAGAGATTGTATCATAAAAACAAAAAATATAAGATATATTTTTTTACTCTAAAAAATATGAAAACAAGATTACAGTATCGACTTCAGTCATTGGACCTGTTAAAGCTCAATCGATACCATAGGCGCTATTTAAGTGAATGTTGCAAACTAAAGCTTTGGAGCAATTGCCACATAGGCTTTGACTGCAGAATTGGTGAAGTTCAGATACTGGTGCCTCACCCCCGGCGGTATGAACATTTTTTCCCGTGCATTGAGCCGTATATGGGGATATGTGGCATCGTCGGTTCTCTCATCCTCAGAATAGGATATTCGAACGCAGAGCTCTCCTTCAAGGACGTTGATGACCTCGTCTCCAAGGTGGGTTTCAAACTCCGAGACTCCTGCAATGGGTACGGTGAGAAGGGCGAGGTGCATATAGTCGTTGCTCACCACGAATGAAAAGAGTACGTGCCGCTTTGTCCCGTGCAGGAGGGTGAGCTGGTCTTCGGGTTTCAGGATGGTGAGCTGTTTGGCTTTCCTGAGCTCAGGGCCGGGAGCAGGCCAGCTGCCGAGAGAATCGATGTTTCTCTTTGTATTCGGCAAGATATAGGGTGATGGAGGTTTATCATATTTCGGTTCTTCAGAGCCTTTAAAGAACCGGGGAGATTCAACCTGCGGTATGATGGTTCCCATCCCGTCATCCGCCCATATGATGGGTGCTACGCAGGCGATCGCCACAATTCTCTTTTCCCCTATATTGAATATTTGATGACGGGTGCGCTGGGGAATGAGCATGGCATCGCCGGTGCCAAAAGAGAATGTTTCGCCGGTCTCAGCGTTAAAAGCTACTGCATCACCCTCGAGCAGGTAATAGCATTCATCACCGTGCAGATGGTACCCGGCAGGCTCATAGTGACTGCCCGGAGGAAGTGTCCATTCGGCCATGAGGATACAGTCGGTGCTTGCAAACACCTGGTTTTCGACCTGGGTCGTTTCAAACCCGTAGAGGAACTGGGCCCACATGTCTTCGGTTATCTTGCACACCTTTTTCTTGTCCGGAGGGAATGGAGTATTGCCTATCCATTCAGGGACTTTCCTTTCATTCTTCTTATCTGTCATGGTTCTTCCCTCCTTCTAAAGATTGAGGACTTAACATTCACCATATTATAAAGTGTAGCGGGTTTTTTTAAAACCATGACTTTGTCCCATTCGGTATATCGTTCCATTTGTTTCTTGCATTATTCGTATTTTCCCCTTAATTTTGGAATTTTGAAAGCGCGATAATCCAAATTAATCGTTTAGTAAGTGCTGTTCACTACATATTGGTTAGTATGGAAGGGCTCATGGGAGCATTGCGGAATTTATCAAAGGATGAAATCGATATCTTACAGGGAAACGGCTGCACGGCGGATAACTGGGAACATGTTCGAGTTTCGAAAGACTTTGATGCAAACAGGTTGTGGAATACCCAGTTTATCGGGAATGTCTCGATCGGTAAAAACTTGGGAACGGTCACGATTGACGGGCTGCAGCGGCCCTGCGGTATACGTTCTGCAACCATAGCAAACTGCACAATCGGGAACAATGTGTTTATTGCAAACGTCGGGTCTTTTATAGGGAACTATGATATAGAGGATGATGTCATCATCGAGGACGTTTCGTTGATTGTGTCTGAGGCAAATGCACAATTCGGTAATGGTGAAAAGATCAATGTGCTCAATGAAACCGGCGGTCGGAGTGTAACCCTCTTTGAGGAGCTGAACGCTCAGATTGCATACATACAGGCCTTTTACCGGCACGACAAGAAGCTCCAGACAAAGCTGGATGTGATGATTCGAAAACACACGGCTCGCAGGCGTTCTGGCAGGGGGAGAGTATCAAAGGGAGCGCATGTCAGGAGCTGCAAGATCATAAAGAATGTTTCTATTGGACCGTTGTCAGAGCTGCGGGGAGCGGTGGAACTGTGTAACGGTACCGTGCTGAGCTGTCCTGAGCATCCCACACTGGTCGGTGCAGGGGTGGTGATGAGGGATTTCATCCTTTCTGAAGGCTCCTCCGTTGAAGAGGGGGCGGTCCTGAACCGTACATTTGTGGGGCAGGGCGTTCAGGTGGGCAAGCAGTGTTCTGTGGAGCAATCCCTCCTTTTTGCAAACTCTGAAGCATTTCATACTGAAATCTGCTCCGTGTTTGCCGGGCCCTATACTGTGACCCACCATAAATCCACCCTCCTTATCGCTAGTCTCTGGTCGTTCTTCAATGCTGGGAGCGGTACAAACCAGAGCAACCATATGTATAAACTTGGTCCGGTGCATCAGGGCGTATTTGAAAGGGGTTGTAAGACCGGATCCTTTGCCTACAATATGATGGAGTGCCATATTCCAGCCTTCTGCGTTATCATTGGTAAGCACATGGCAAACATAGATACTCCCGATTTGCCTTTTTCTTATCTCTACGAGGAGGAAGGTAGATCGTACCTGGCTATGGGTGTCAACCTGTTTTCAATCGGGACAGTGCGGGACGAAGTGAAGTGGCCCGAGAGGGACCGGCGCAGGGCCCCCCAAAAACGGGATCTCATTGTTTTTGATGTTTTTTCACCATATACGGTCGAGAAGATGAGGAGGGGAAGAGCCATTATTCAGGAGCTCTACGCAAAAACACCCCGGGAAGAGGAGTGGGTACTCTACAATGGTGTCTATTTGAAAAGGATTCTCCTTAAAAAAGGAATACGCTACTACACAATGGCCATTGATCGGTATCTGATCGGCAGGTTCATGGAGAAAGTTGAAGAGGGCGCGCACGGGGCAGGATCGTGGGCTGACGTACAGAACTCCTGTCGCTGTGAGTCAGCTCATCTGAATGCCGAGAGATGGACTGACGTTGGCGGATTGATCGCCCTCTCCGAGAGAATTGACCGTATCGTAAAAGGGGTCAGTGAGAAAATGATAAATACAGTGGAAGAGCTCTTGGCCGCTTTCAGAGGTGTTTACAAAAATTACCGGGATGATGAGTGGCGCTATGTCTGTTGTGCCTTTGAACAGGAATATGGAACACTACCGTGGGAAATCAAACCGGAAAAGGCAAAAGAATTGCTGAATATATGGGAGGATGTAGCGAGCGGATTCAACGCTATGATCCTGGAAAATACCAGGAGCGAATTCTCCGACCTTTCACAGGTAGGCTACGGTCTTGATCGGGACAATGGTGAGAAAGTAAGAGATTTCAAAACGGTGCGCGGCAGTTTTGACACCCATCCTGTTGTAAAGAATTTGTTACAGGAAAAAGAGCGAATCAAGGAGCACAGCGCAAGGCTAATGAAGATCCTGAAAAAATATTCTTAATTTCTAGCTATATCGATATTAAATTGAACCAGTGTATGGTTATTTGATACAAGCCGGTTTGGTTTGTGATAACAGGATGAGGTGATACCATGAATCGCAGTGAAGTTGCAAAGCGGGTAATCCAAGTCACTGCACGTGAGCTGAAGACCAGTCCAGAAAGGATAAAAAACGAGCATCACTTTGCCTATGATCTCGGCGCTGATTCATTGAAATCCATTGAGCTCGTTGCAGCGTTTGAAGAGGAGTTCGATCTTGATCTAAACGAGGAAGAGGCGCTCAAAGTCAAGACGGTAGGAAGTGCGATCGAATTTTTCAGCGGGCTTATGCCCGATTAATGGATGAAGAGGACGGGTTTTATGGAGCAGTTTGTTCTGCAGAATGTAACCGAGCCCAATCTGATCGAGGACATATTTCCACACAACGTACCGCCTCTTGTTAAATTCGAAGGTCCCATAAGAGAGATCATCGACGGCAGGGAGGTTGAGTTCGATCCGCGATCCGTCCTGAATCGTGATATACACATAACCGATACAACCTTCAGAGACGGACAGCAGTCACGCCCGCCCTATACGAAGGAGCAGATGGTCCATATCTACAGCATGCTCTCACGGCTTGGTGGACAAAACGGTGTGGTTAGACAGACGGAATTCTTTCTCTATACGCAGAATGACCGCGAAACGGTTGACGCATGCAGGGACCTGGGACTGCGGTATCCCGAGATTACGGGATGGATACGTGCGGATATTGCGGATTTTCGTCTCGTGAAAGAGATGGGGCTTCGGGAGACGGGAATGCTCACTTCGTGCTCCGATTACCATATCTTTTATAAACAGAAACAGACCCGTCGGGAGGCAATGGATCAGTATGTGGAGGTTGTGGAGGCTGCCTTCGAGGCGGGCATACGTCCCCGTTGTCATCTCGAGGATGTTACCCGTTCCGATCTGAAGGGTTTCGTGATTCCCTTCGTGCAGAAGCTCGCGAAGCTTTCAGAACAGGTACCGGACAATCTGAAGGTAAAGATACGCCTCTGCGATACCATGGGTTTCGGGGTGTGTTTTCCCAATGTGGCTGAACCTCGTTCCATTCCCAAACTGATCTGGCGTATGAAGGAGGATTGCGGTATCTCAGGAGACAGAATTGAGTGGCACGGGCACAATGATTTTCACAAGGTACATGCCAACGGTATTGCTGCGTGGATATACGGCGCAGACGCCCTGAATACCACACTCTTCGGCTTTGGTGAGCGCACCGGCAACCCGCCACTCGAAGGAGCAATCATCGAGTATATCGCGCTCAAGGGAAATCCTCTGGACATAGATCTCAGGGCAATAACTGAGCTCGCCGAGTACTATCAGAAACAGGTCAAAGCGGCTATTCCTGCAAACTATCCCTTCGCTGGTAGGGATTTCAACACGACGAGAGCAGGTATTCATGCAGGTGGACTGCGGCGTAACGAGAAGATATACACCATTTTCGATACCAGAAAACTATTGGGACGACCACCAAAAGTGGCGATTACCGATAAATCGGGAACCGATGGTGTCGCTCTCTGGGTCAACGAGTTTCTGGGCTTAAAGGGAAAAGAGAGACTCTCGATAACAAAAGTTGTGAAGATACAGAGATGGGTGATGGATCAGTATGAAAAAAAGGGGCGTCTTACGGCTATATCCGAAGAGGAGCTTGAGGACCAGGTTAAACTCCACTTTCCTGAACTGTATGAGAGTGCAAAGTCGGTCAGAAGATAGGAGGTAAAGGGTGCTCGTTGTCGTGAAAAAGGATCACGAAGAGGTAAGCAGAGAAGCTGCGCGGGTGGTTTCTGAAATAGTGAGGGAAAAGCCATCCTGTGTACTGGGACTTGCAACGGGAAGTACTCCGCTTCGATTGTACAAAGAGCTGATCCGCATGTACAGGGAAGAGGGCCTCGATTTTTCGAAAGTTACCACCTTTAATCTTGATGAATATATCGGTATTCCCCCTACACATCCGCAGAGCTACCACTTCTTTATGTATGAGAACCTTTTCAAACACGTCAATGTTCCAGAGCGGTTTATTCACATCCCTTCTGGGATGGTGGATGTTGGAGATGTACACAGAATACACGTTTACTGCGACTGGTACGAGGAAGAAATTGAAAAGTGCGGCGGTATCGATCTGCAGATTCTGGGGATCGGTGCAAACGGCCATATTGGGTTCAATGAGCCCGGCTCCTCGCTGGGCTCTCGAACGAGAATAAAAACACTGACCTATAAAACGCGAGCGGACAATTCCCGCTTCTTTGAAAATGATATCGAGAAAGTCCCAAAGTATGCGATTACGATGGGCATTGGCACCATCCTGGATTCACGGTTGCTGCTGCTGCTCGCGAGCGGCAAGCAGAAAGCCCAGGCAATTAAGGATACCGTCGAGGGTCCGATTACGGCAAAGCTTCCCGCCAGTATTGTGCAGATGCACCGAAAAGCGATACTGATCGTTGATGAGGACGCGGGTTCACTGCTGGATATAGAGTACGATCAGTTTGTCACCGATCTTGAGTGAGGAAGCAAGTTCATTTACAAACCTTGCCAGGATAGCCACGAGGAAAAAACCTGGGTTGGAGTAACGAGCCCCACAATTCCGATAATCCCGAAAGCCATAAGAATCAGGCTCAACACAATGCCCCGCCATGGAGATTTGCTGGTTCCCCTTCTCTTTCTCAACCCTACAAATACAGCAGTCCCAAATCCTACTGCGAGAAGCACGACACTTGCCCCAACGTCGAAGAGCCTTTTCTGAACCTCGGAGAGGTATGTCAGTTGTGAGCCGAGGCCGAGTACCCATCCAGTGAAATTCTGAAGGGTGCCAAAAAAGATGAGTACACCAACGGCAATCAACAGGCCACCGCTTATATAGGAGATCAGCTTCATATGGCTTCGAAGCCAGTCAGTCTGCTTATGCATCCTTTCATAGCCGTATGCGAGGATAACAAAGGGTATACCGAGCCCTAGTGAGTAGATGCTCAGAAGTATCACACCGGTCAATAACGTCGTTGTCTGGGAAGCAAGAAAGAGAATTGATGCGAGAATAGGCCCGACGCATGGCGTCCATCCGAGGGCAAAAGCACTTCCGAGAAAAAAAGCTTTAATGGAATTTATAGAGTTCGTCTTTGGGTGGAAACGCCGTTCTCTCATGAGAAAGGATATTTTTATGACACCCATGTAATGAAGCCCGAACAGTATAACAATCGCACCTGCTATTTTTCCCCAGAGGGAGAGAGAGGTGCTGAACATTGCTCCGAACAAACCAAATCCGGCGCCAAGGAGTATAAATACAGTACTGAATCCAGCTACAAAAAGTAGACTTCTCCTTACACGCATCAATCTATCGCTTGCCTCGTCTCCTGCCATAAAAGCAAGGTATGAAGGAATGAGGGGAAGAATACACGGAGAAATAAAGGAAGTAACGCCTGCGAGAAATGCTATTGGAAAGGTAATTGATGCGTTTATTTCCATAATTCCTGTTAATTTGTTTCAAGCAAAAGCTTGAACATCTCTATTGATTCTTTTGATGACCATTCACGTGCACCCAAAGCCATCCCGAGCAGCCATCCATCCTGGTCTACAATAAATGTTGTTGGAATCGATCGTATTCCGTAGATAGCTCCAACCCGTTGCCTTGTATCGAGGAGGGTTGTAAAGGTGAGGTCCATGCTGTTGACGTAATCGGCGACTTTTTTCTTAGGTTCCCCGAGGTCTACCGCGACCACCTCCAATCCTTCTGGTTGCAACGATTGATGCAGCTCTTCCATGCTCGGCATCTCAAACCTGCAGGGTGGACACCAGGTAGCCCAAAAATTGAGGAACACGACTTTTCCACGATAGTCACTCAAGGAAACATCCTTTCCATTCAGACTTGGAAGGGTGAAGTCAGGCGCTTTAACCTGCTTTATTGGAACTGATATTGCAAGTTTTGCAAAGTATTCCTCGAGTTGTTTATCCGTTTTCTTGGAGATGTGCTCCTTTGCATTCAAGACAGTGGCAATAGAGAATAGCAGTATGATAACGAGAAACATCGTTATGCTCTTCTTTTTCATATACGGTTCCTTGATTTGCAAAGAAATATAATAAAAATATAATATTCCCTTACGGAGAGACCATAACTGATTTTGTCCTGCACAGAAAAAAATGTACTGGAAAAAGCGTAATGCCAGTTGACTGAAGTGACCATACTTAATATCATTGTAATATACTCTACTTAAGTAGGGTAGTACTCTAATTAGAAATAGTGGTACACACACTTGATTGGATTAAGTGGAGGAAAGAAATGCACGGTATGATGGGTGGCATGATGGGAGGAGGTTTTTTTGGCAATCGGATGTTATTTTTTCCTTATGGAGGGATTGTTATGTGGTGGCTTGTAATCATTATCATTGGAGTTGTTGTATACCTCATAATTAGAAATCAGAAAATTCGAGGAGGTATGGGTGGAACGTCTCGTGAAACGCCACTTGAAATATTGAAAAAAAGATACGCGCGCGGTGAAATTACCAAAGAAGAGTATGAGAGCATTAAACAAACGCTTCTATAGAAGACGTAATAGGAGTATAAAACTGAACAGGTTTTACCTGACAGAAATTGAGGAGAAAGGGGAAAGTAATGATAACCTATGGATTCACAAAAACCATTGAGAGTCCTTTTGAAGAAGTGCTGGAAAAAACAAAGAATGAATTGGTCAAAGAGGACTTCGGGGTTCTCACATCGATTGATTTAAGGGAGAAATTCAAGGAGAAATTGGGAATTGATTTTAAGAGATACGTTATTCTCGGTGCATGCAATCCCCCTTCAGCCCATAAAGCTCTTTTAAGTGAGGAAAACATCGGTCTGATGCTTCCCTGCAATGTCATTGTATATGAGAAAAATGGTCAAACGGTGGGTTCCACAATAAAACCTACTGTGGCCATGCAGATGATCGAAAACAAGGATCTTGAAGATATAGCAAAACACATTGAGGGAAAGATGAAAAGGGTTTTTGAAGCAGTTTAAATACATTTGATAGTCAAAGGGTTTCACAATAAGATGCCAGGCAAAATGATTTTACAGAGGATCTTGTTCGCTTTAGTTTTCGGTGTGCTCATAAGCTTTTCATCTTTCGGTTTCAGCGAGACGATTGATCTGGGATTATCCTCTCGCGCTTTTCAGGAGGGACGGATCCCGAACGGTTGGAAGTTGAAGAAAGTCAAAGGTTACACTTCATCCCGTGTAACGGCACAATGGGCCAGAGAAGATGACATTGAAGGAGTAAAACTGGAATCAGATGGTGCCTTAACATTCCTTCAGAAAGATGTAAGTATTGATATCGAGCAATTTCCGATCGTTATCTGGAAATGGAAGGTTGATAATATCCTAGAAGAAATTGATGAAAGGACGATTCAGGGTGATGATCACCCCATACGGATCTTTTTCGTATTTGAACCGGATAGTTCCAAACAATAGCTGTGGTTCCGGATTAAAAGATTTCTCTTCCTGGATATGATACACGGGCATCCTGTAGGAGGCAGGTTCACTGAATATCTCTGGAGTAGTCATCTTGAAACAGGAGAAATCATAGCGGATCCCTCCAAGCCGAAACAAAAATTGATGGTTATTGAGAGAGGGAGCACAAACATCGGCAGATGGATGTAGTATAAGGAAAATTTATACCAAGACTTCCTCAAACTCTACGGAGAGAAGCCAAGGAAATTGATTTTCATTGGTATTATCAACGATACGGACATCACAAAAAGAAAGCAACGGGTTATATTGCAGGTCTCAAATTTCATACGAGGCAGTAACTTACCGGAATTCCAAAACCACTATGCTTTGCTCAGTTTATCAGGTATGTGCCTTTCTTTATATGAAATTTGGCCTATATGAAATATGTCCTAATTTTCAACTCTGAGAAATCGAGCGGTAATAGCAACGATTGCCATGTTGAGGGACACTAGTACAGCCCCAAAGGCAGGTCCCAGTACTATCCCATCACCGACCAGAACTCCTGCGGCAAGAGGAATGGCGAATGCGTTGTATCCGGTTGCCCAGACGAGGTTCTGTATCATCTTTTTAAACGTAGCTCGTGCAAGTTTATGGATGGAAACTGCATCAATTGGAATGTTCTTTACCAGTACGATGTCAGCCGTTTCAACAGCTACATCGGTTCCATCCCCAATCGCTCTACCACCGTCGGCCTGTGCAAGAGCAGGAGCGTCGTTCACTCCATCACCGGTCATTGCCACTGTTATCCCTCGCGACTGTACCACTTTTATCTTTTTGGATTTTTCCTGGGGCATAACTTCGACAAAATACTCATCTAAACCGATTTCCTCAGATACCCACCGAGCAACCTCTTGGTTATCTCCCGTAAGCATCATGATCTTTATACCCATTTTTTCAACATAGTTATCGCTCTTTTCGACTCGCGGCGTATGATGTCGGCGAGTACTATCGCACCAGCAGGTATGTTATCAATGAGAACCCAAACAACAGTTTTCCCCTGTCCAGATAGTTTATCGATCTGTTCGTCATCAACATATATGTCCCGCTCCTTGAGATATCCTGGACTCACCACCTTGACATCTCTTCCCTTGACCTTCCCCTCAGCGCACTTTCCCGGAATTTCCTTGAAATCAGTAACTGGATACTGGCTTTCCGCAGAACCGATAATGCCCTGTGCAATCGGATGCTCAGAGTGAGCTTCCACAGAGGCAGCATAGGCAAGGAGCATAGCTTAAGTTAAATCGTCTGAATAGGGGATCGTGTCCATTACACCGAATTTCCCTTCTGTCAAGGTTCCCGTTTTATCAAATATTACAGCACTGATATTACGGCCCTGCTCACAAGACACTCGGTTTCGTAAATGAAATGATCGTAAGCCAAAGAGTCGCCCTGTTTGCAAGATCCTGTGTTTTTGAATTGCTCTCCTGCGCTTACTTCACCAGCTCAGTCATTTGTGAGAGGAAGGATTCTTTTCCCTCCTTTTTTACTCTAACTGTAATTGAGCCCTCACCGTTGATCGAACCACCAATAACCTCTGAACCGATTTTTTTAGATACGGGCTTTGATTCGCCGGTTATCATGGATTCATTTACCGATGTTGTACCATCGATTAAGTCTCCATCAGAAGGTAGCTTTTCTCCTGGTTTCACCAGAACATGGTCACCGGCAAGAATTTCAGGGAGCAGTACATCCCTAACGCTGCCGTCGGACATTATTTTGTGTGCCTCTGATGGTAGCATTTTCGCCAGCTCATCCAGTGCTTTCGAGGCTCCAATTATGGATTTCATCTCTATCCAGTGTCCGAGCAGCATGATATCGATGAGTGTAACAAACTCCCAGACGAAGAGATTCCCGTCAAGCCCAAGTGCAACTGCGCTACTGTAGAAGTAGGCGGCTGAAATTGTCATAATGATAAGCGTTATCATTCCAGGGCGGGCATCACCAAGCTCCTTAAAGAGACCCCTTAAAAGGGGATGGCTTCATAAAAGAATACCACCGAGGATAAGTGCAGTCAGTACATACAGGTCTCCTGAAAATTCCAATCGAGTCCTGTATACGGAGAGCTGTTTGAATCAGGGGCGCCAGGAGGAGTACGGGAATGGTCAGGATTATGGATACCCAGAACCGGGTTTTAAAATCCTGTACCAAGTGAGCGTGATGATCTTGGTGGCTGTGCGCAGCATGAGTTTCAATGCTTTTATGGTCTATGCGATGGGTATGTTCTTTCATATGATCAGACTCATGCGGATCATTTTTCACTTATTTGCTCCAATACGACTTCGAGAGGCTTGCCATGCGAATCTGTGTGATCCTCATCTGAAAATATTGGGAAAACTACAAAGAGAAGTGTAAAGAACAAAACCGCTAAGGGTTTTAAAATTACACCGTACCAATACTGTTTCCTTTGAATAATTTTCTCTTCTTTATTACTCGTATATTTAATGAAGGATGTATTATCTTTGGTGGTTCAAGACGAGTTTTATGGAAAGGGATAGAGCGTTCAATTTCATTGCTTATTTTTCAAAAAGTAGTCGTCATTGTCGCATATGCACTGATCGTGGCAGAACTTGTATTCTTTCCAATACCCAGTGAGGCTTCGACCGTTGCAATTCTATCAAGGAAAAATAGATCAGATCCTTCATATGGGGGTGAAAAACGAAAATTAAGACATACGCTCTACCGAGCATATGTCGTTGCATCAAGCATAGTTGTACTCTGCGCATTCTGTATACCTCTCGCTTGGGTTTTCTGGCCTCAAATAGGCCAATTACTTTTTCCTCTAAAGATAGTTAGGGGCTTTTTACCTAAACTCTTAGGTATAATAGCGATCACATCGGGAAGTTGTATTTCCTTATGGGCTGTGAAAGAATTACACGCATTCATACGTAGGAATCCTTCCTGTGACCAACTGAAAACTGATGGTATCTACTCCAAAAGCAGAAATCCTATCACTTTAGGAATTCACATTGTTTATATAGGATTCATATTTACTGTTCCCTCATGGATTATGATTTTTGGCTTCATTATCTATTGTTTCCACATGAACCATAAGATAAAAATAGAAGAGAAGAATCTCGAGTCGAAATATGGCCGTGCATTCAGGGACTATAAAAAAAGAGTAGGAAGATACTTGTGATTATGAGCCGTCGATGAGGTCCATGAAGGTTTGATAAAAAGTGTCCATTCCAGGGTGGGGAGGATTCTGAGACGGAATGAGACTTTCAACGTACCCATACCCGTACAGGGGTTCAATCAGTGATCTGTCCCGGCTTAGTACATGTACCGGTACTGAAAGTGGTGAGCCACGCTCAGTTATCGGAAACTTTGGTTGGTGGTCACCCACAACGACAACCAGTGTTTCGTCATCGATAAACTGTACCAGATATTCCGTGATAACCCTTAGCACATAGCGGATTGCCGCTAGATACCCTTCATCGTACTCCCTGCCAGTATACCAGTCGTTGTCGAAACGCTGTATTGGTAAATCGTTGTATATCGACCCATCGTCAATCTCTTCCCAATTTTCTATATAGGGGGGGATCTTGTTGAATGGGCCATGGCTGCTTACAAGGATGTATTCGATAAAACAGGGGGCTTTTTCATCTTTCTTAAGTTTTTTATTATGGACGGTGTATATGGCAAACTGATCGGTAATAGGTACAAAGGAAAAACTGGGGCCGTTGTAGGAATAATCGGAACCCAGCATGTCTTCATCAAAACCATAGAATATTCTTACCTCTTCCCACGGCCCGTGAACTGTTCCTGGAGCAGCGAGGAGTGTGTTGTATCCAGCCTTCTGAAATAATTTTGGCAAACTGGGTGTGTTACTCTGCAACAGGGCTTCGTATTTTTGTTGAGAATCGATCCTGATTCCAGTAAGGAGTGTGGCATCCGCAAGCCATGACCATCCACCAATTACCGGTGAGCCGAGAAAGTGTGAGAATACATGATAGCCAGCTGCTCTCAATGTATCTTCCCTCTCAAGGAGAAAAGGTTGGAGCTTGCTGAAAAGTTTGGACTTTGAATAGGCGGTGTACCCGTAGGATTCTATTATAAAGAGCAAAACATCCCTATCTCTCAGTCGTAAAAAGGGGTATTCAGGAGGTTCAGGTTCCTCTTCTGCTATTGAATATGACTCCTCAGGCATAGATGCCATCTCGATTTCTGGTGGTGGACGAAGCTGTGTAACTATATCGTCTATGAGAAAATGGTCGAATCCAGCTGCTAATCCCATTACCGCAATGATTGAGAAAACAATGCATGGGGTAATGACTCTGCTTTTTACGAATTTGAACGTACCCATCACCAATTTAAGAAACAGTGAAAAGACAATATATAGAATAAGGATGACAAGACCAAATACCGGTATATAGATTATTGGACGTGCGAAAAGAGGTTCTTTGATAATAAGATGAATGATACCGCGTATGAAGCCCAGGTCGGTCCACGGAATAAAGCTTCTCCGATAAGCGTGCTGAACAAAGGCTTCACCAAAGCTGTATAAAATGTAGATGGTAATTGGGAGACCAAAAAGAAAAGCAATGATTTTTCTGGAATTTTGTCCCAGAAGCGAAAACAGAAACAAAAGTAAAAAAATCGCTATGCTTTCCAATGAGGGAACAAAGATGAGTTTGAACTGATATGACGGTACCCAGCGATGGAATGTTGAGAGTGCGTTCAGCATGAAATATTGAATAAGGAGAAGCAGGGCAAGTCCTATGTCGTTCCAAATGTCTTTCTTTCTCTGCATCTGTCTAATTTAAGCTTTGGAATTATAATTACTCAAGCATTCGATAAATTTAATATAATTTTTTTCACCCCGGTGGTATTGAAGTTTTAAAAATTTCATCTAAAAAGTTCATTGTATTTGAACTTGACAGGCTCTTTAAACAATTTATAATAAACATTCGGGCGTGGAGGTTGTCCTAAATTTTGGAAAACGTGAAACCAAGGAATACAAACATTAGATTCTCTCATCCCACTGTGCAGCATCCTTTTTATCATCTCAAGGCTGAGTTTAATCTCGATAACGGATTAGCTCTCAAGATAAAAGAAATCCTTGTAAACGGCAGACCAGTACTGGACTTTTTTTGCTATCACAATGGTCGTTTTCAGAAGAGCTTCACGGTCAATGGGGGCGGCATGAACGAGGTCGTTTCGCGCTATGACTGGAAGAGCGGTGAGGAAGTGACGCTGGAGATATCGGGAGCGGATGCGAAGAAAAGAGCCGCTCCTTTTCTCAGCGCGAAGGTGAAAGCATCATCCCGCGGCGGGTACTGGAATCCAGCCTGGCACCACTGTGCAGGAATTGTGCTCAAAGAGACAGTCGGCGTTCCTCGAGTCGGTGAACCCGTTCATGTGACCCTCGGTCTTTACAGTGACAGGGTTAAAGATCCGGTAAAGGAGCTGCGCATTGTTTCGCTTGATTCCAAAACAGGAGAAACGAAAGAGATACCTTCACAGGTATACGCGGTAAGTAGGTATGATTGGGATAAACCAGATGAGAGATATCAACCAACCACAACCTGTGAAGTAGCATTCCTAGCCGATGTTCCTGCAAATTCCTCCCGGGTGTACCTCGCGTTCTACGGTAATAAAAATGCATATGCACCACAGTACAGAAGCGGTTTACATATAGACGGAGAGGGGCTTGGTTTAAGGATTGAAAATGAATTTTACAGGATTGCCCTTTCTGAAAAGAGCGGTGCCATCGATGAGATTACAATTAAAAAAGGTGCATCCTTTACGTTCAAACATGGACTCGAGACGAACGGCGCGCTACACTGGAATCCGGGTATATACGCACCCCCTAGACCATGGCTCCATGCCTCTGACTGGGATCCGCCGGCTCACTACTCGATCATACAGGGGCCGCTTTTTGCCATGACAAAACGGAGCGGTTCCCTTGATCACTATCCCGAAACCGATGTATCGATAACTTACGTGTTTTATGAGAATGTTCCCTGGGTGCTGATGTCTTCAACCATAGACGTAAGGAAAGACATTGATGTCAAGGCACTCCGAAACGGAGAGATAGTAATTGACAGAAAACTGGTAGACCAGTTCGCCTGGAGAGACCCAGAGGGAAAAACCGGAAGTATGAATATTCAGGACGGACCGCGGCATCCGCGGCATGCGAAAGTACTTCCCTTTGATACACCCTGGGCATGCTTCCTGAATAGCAAGAAGGGGTGCGGTTTGGGTATGGTAACCGTTGATGTTGCCAATTTCCAACGCGATGGAGGATTTTCACGAACATTCCGGCCCTATTCGTATCTGCAGTGGGGACCATGGGCGTACTATGCGCGTCCTCTGGTATATACCTTTGTTTCGAGTGGACCGGGCCGTTTTATTCCCGTACCTGCGGGTAATCTCTACTATGAAAAGATGGCCTTTGTTCCCGTGCAGTCTGAGAATAAAGAAAAAAGTTACAAGTACCTCGACCAGCTGTACCTACAGCTTGCAAATCCTCTGTACGTGGATATTTCTGAGGACACTGATCCAAGGGCGCCAAAAACATGGATGGCTCCGATACTTGTTGAAGAATTCGAAGAAATGGAATAAAGTGACTAGAACGTTTTGCGGCGTAAGCAAAAACATACAAAATTTTATAAAGGAGGTGTACAAGAGATGGACGAAACGAAGGAAAAGTTGAGCATCTTCGAGGAGAAGATCTCGAGAAGGGATTTCATACGTCGTGCTGCAGGTGGTGCTGCTGGAGCCGCGCTTCTTCTGACACCTGGAATGCAGCTTTTCGCACAGCAGAAGAGAAAACCCAAAAAAGGACAGATTGCGCTCGAGTTTGTCGTATGGAACTATTCCCTCGAGACCATTCAGGACAACATCATGAAGTTCGAAGCTGAGCACCCGAACATCATAGTGAATCTCACCGATTATACCTGGCCGACCTACCACGATACCCTGGTCCTGAGGTTGAAGGGAAGAACCCGTACCGATATTCTCTACAACGGAGAGGATTGGCTGCCTGAGTGGGCCGCAGCTGGTTGGGTTGCTCCCATCGAGGATTACTTCCCGGAGATCAAGAAGTACAAGGCACTGACCGCCCCTTATGCACTTGCGGACATGACCTACAAGGGGAAGCTGTACGGGCTCTCCTACTATGCAGACCTGATTACCTTCCAGTTCAATGAGAGGATCCTTGGCAGGTACCGAATCGATCCTCCCGAAACGTGGGATGAGGTGCTCGATGCATGTCTGAAGCTGAAAAAAGATGCAAAGATGCCCAAACCATTCGTCTATGAGTATAACCAGACGCTTCCAAACTTCCTGCAGGCTTTCATGTCCCAGGTTTACGGCAGAGGTGGAGACTTTTTCGACAGCAATCTGAACCCGGTTTTTGCCAGCTCTGGCTCGGAGGCCTTCAGGCACCTGCAGTGGTTGCAGGACTTGAACGTCAAATACGGTTTGATGTCATACTCTGATCACGAATCGAAGGTAAACATTGCGATGAACACGGGGCAGCACGCGTTGACGGTCATGTACAACTATATGATCGCAGCGATGAACAGCCCTGCAAGCGCACTATCGGGTCAGTTCAACATGACGCTGATGCCCGGTAAAACGCACGCATGCCTTGGGTTTGCAAAGTTCTACTGTATGACAACCCAATGCGCCAAAAACAAGGATAGAAGGAAAGCAGCCTGGAGGTTCATCGAGGCTTTTGGCGGAGGCGATTACAGGGTTGCGAAACGCTGGGCAGTGGAGAAAGGCCTTGGCTTTGCCGCTCTGCCATTGATGGATGACCAGGATGTGATCAATGCATGGAAGGGACAGATCGGGATCGACATGGATAAGTTCAAGCAGCAGGCTAAGCTTGCCCGAAACGGCACCCAGACGGAGTGGATGGGTATGTGGAGTGAGTTCTTCCGTCCTCTCATGGCAAAGGCGATCAACGGAGATGCATCGGTTGCAGAGGTGATGGAGCAGGGTGCTGAAAAGTGGAACGAGTATAAACAACTGCTCATGGGTTAAAACTATCAATTGAAATCTGGGGGGATATGCTCTGATTTGAAATAGTCTCGAGCATATCCCCTGTTAAAAGGTTGGCATGATCGGAGGGAGGAATTTATGCAGGAGGTAAAATTTTCCCGGTATCCCATAGAATGGCTTTTTCCGGTTATCATACTGGTCTTCCTCTTTACTGCATTTCCTGTCGGATATGCCATCTGGAACAGTCTCCATCAGATTCTCATCGTTCTTCCCACCCAACCCTTTGTTGGTCTTAAAAATTACAAAGAGGTCATAACCAGCGTCTACTTCCGTGAGGCGCTGATGAATACCCTTTTCTTTACCGTTACAACGGCTCCGGTAACGGTCATTGTATCACTGGGAATTGCGAGGCTTCTGCTCACCAAATTTTTTGGGAGAGCCATTCTGAGACCGGTGGTACTGCTCCCCTGGGCTATACCTGGATCTGTGGCCGGAATTCTCTGGCTCTGGATATTTCACGGTCAGTGGGGGCTCTTGAATGGATTTCTCCTGAAGCTGGGTATTATAAGAAACTATATTCCCTGGCTCATGAACTCCCGTCTTGCAAAGTTTTCAGCAAGCGTAACCCATATCTGGACACAGGTACCATTCGCCAGTATACTACTCATGGCGGCACTTACGACCATCCCCAAGGATATATATGAGGCCTCCCAGGTAGATGGGGCAGGGGCTGTCAGAAGGTTGTTTTCCATTACTATCCCGCAGATCAAGGGTATGCTCATCATAACATTGATATACGAATGCATCATGGGGCTGACCAGCTACGATGCGATCTATTCGCTGACAGGCGGCGGCCCGGGTGGAGCAACGACACTGCTCTCATACTACATCTGGGCGGAGTCGTTCAAGCTGCTGAATTTCGGCAACGGCGCAGCGCTCGGTGTTATTATGGCGGTTTTGACCTTTGTTCTCATCATGGCGATTCTGAAGGCAATTCCGACCGACATTCTGGTGAAGGAGTAGCGATATGGCTAAGAAGATCATCATTCATTTCTTGGCTTTGTGCGTATTCCTCTTCTGCATTGGACCTCTATTATTAACCCTCATTGGCGGTATACTCCCCGATGCAGCGTTGCTCTCCTACCCGCCTGAATGGTTTTCACGCAAACCGACGCTCGCCTACTACAACTATATTTTTCGCGGCGTTGTGCCTGAAACCTATGAACTGCGGGGTGCCATGCGTGGTATGATTACCCAGGAGGCGAGGCAGATACCTCACTCAATGCTGAACAGCGCGATCATCGCCCTGTCGGTGATGGGAATCAACATTCTCTGTGGAAGCATGGCAGCATACGCCTTCGCCAGAGTACGATTTCGCGGAAAATCCGCAACCTTTCTGGGGATCGTCATGTGCAGGCTCCTCCCGGCTGCAGCGCTCGTTGTGCCATTCTATCTGATTGTACAGGCCATGAACCTTCTCGATACGAAGGTAGCCATTATCATGGTGCACAGCCTCCTGACCCTTCCCTTTACGGTACTAATACTTTCCGTATTTTTCAGAAGGATACCTCTCGATATTGAGGAAGCCGCGACCGTTGATGGTGCCAGTCGTATGCAGGTTTTCGCACGGATTACCCTCCCACTGTCGGCAGCAAGTATGGTGGCAACGGGGCTTTTTGCATTTATGCTTTCATACTCCGAGTTCATGTACAGTCTGATTCTTTCGGGTACTGAAAGAACCCGTACCCTCTCAGTTGCCATGGCAGCTCTATCAACAAATACTGACGTGGCATGGGGAATGCTCATGGCAGGAGTATTTATAACGTTGGTTCCATCGCTGGTACTGGCCATTGTGGTGTGGAAGTTTGTGGTGGAGGGTATCATTCTCGGAGCAGTGAAGTACTAGAAAAGTCGTCAGATATAGCGGCTACGGTAAACTCAACGCAAAATCCAAAAATAATTAAGGGAATACACAGATAACTTAGTCGCTGGTGATAAATCGCCGGATTTTTGGAGCTAATTCCATTTAATAAACATCGTGTTGGATAATAACAAAAGAATTTCTACTATGAGCCCAAGAGAGCGTGTATTGCTCTCTCTTGATCATCTGGAGGCTGATCGGGTTCCCGTAGATCTGGATGGCTGGGCATCCTACTTCACGGAAGGTGCATACCGGTCACTGGTCTCTTATTTGGGGTTAAATGAGGAACCTGTGGTCAATGAATGGTTTCTCGTGCAAAGGGCAAGTGATAGGGTACTGAACCGTTTTGGAGTTGATTTTAGGCGTGTGGCTCTTCGAACGCCTGAGGATTTCCAACCGAGGATGCATGCTGACGGGAGCTGGACCGATGAATGGGGAATAACCAAGCGAAAAGTCGGGCATCGTAGTGTTAGATTGGGACGGAATGTTTACTACGCAGAAATGGTCAATCCACCTCTGGCCGATGCAGACATTCACAAGTTGGAGAAATACCCCTGGCCCGATCCCCTTGACCCTGGACGTTTTCGCGGATTGGCCGAGGAAATTCAGCATTTATATAAGAGAACCGATTTTGCTCTCGTAGCCTCTGCCATCGGTATGGGTCTTTTCGAGCAATCACAGTGGCTTCGGGGGACAGAGAATTTCCTGGTGGATCTCTTAAAGAACAGGGAGTTTGCATCCCTTCTGATTCAGAAGGTTCTGGATTTTCAACTGAAGCTCATGGAACGATACCTCGACATCGTTGGACCTTATGTGCAGATGGTTGAAACTTCCGATGATTATGGAATGCAAAAAGGCCCGATCATTTCTCCCGATCTCTATCGAAAGATGCTGAAACCTGCTCATACGGCACTCCTAGATGCCATTAAGAGGAAGACCAGAGCCAGGATCTTCCTTCATTCATGTGGATCCATAGCTGAGCTGCTCGATGAGCTTATCGATGTAGGTGTTGATGTGATCAACCCGGTTCAACCCCGTGCACGGGACATGGATTCACGGCAGCTTAAAAAACGTTTCGGGAAGCGGGTGGTATTCCATGGAGGAGTGGATGAGCAGTGGGTGCTTCCCTATGGATCGGTCAGGGAAGTTAGAGAAGAGGTACGGTACAGGATAAATGCATTTGC